>CALVVE010000028.1 GCA_944363775.1 uncultured Bacilli bacterium
ATGAAGGAATTATTATTATTGCTGCTACTAATAGACCTGATGTATTAGACCCAGCCTTACTTCGTCCAGGACGTTTTGATCGTCAAGTAACAGTTAATTTACCAGATAAAAAAGGAAGAGAAGAAATTTTAGGAGTTCATGCACGTAATAAAATTTTTGAAGATGGTATATCTTTATCTAATATAGCTGCAAGAACAGTTGGATTTAGTGGAGCTGATTTAGAGAACTTATTAAATGAAGCTGCATTACTTGCTGTTCGTCGTAATAAAGCTGCTATTGGAATGGAAGAATTAGATGAGGCACATGATCGTGTTATTATGGGACCAGCTAAAAAATCTCATAAATATACTGAACACGAAAAGAAAGTTGTTGCTTATCACGAAGCCGGTCATGCTGTATTAGGATTACGCTTAAGTGGAGCAAATGAAGTTCAAAAAATAACAATTATTCCTCGTGGTAATGCTGGTGGTTATAATTTAATGTTACCAAAGGAAGAAACTTATTTATCAACTAAAACAGAATTGTTAGAAACAATTAGTGGTTTACTTGCTGGTCGTGTTGCTGAAGAAACAGTATTTGGTGAAATAACAACTGGAGCTCATAATGACTTTGAGAAAGCTACTAAAATAGCTCGTAGTATGGTTACTGAATATGGTATGAGTGATTTAGGACCAGTTCAATTTGAACATCAAGAATCTAGTGTGTTCTTAGGTCGTGATTATAATAAGAGTCGTAATTTCTCAAGTCAAGTTGCTTTTGAAATTGATCAAGAACAAAGAAAAATTATTAATGAATGTTACGAAATAACTAAAAAAATAATTAATGAAAATCGTGATTTACTAGATTTAATTGCTAAAACTTTATTGAAGTATGAAACAATTACAAAAGAACAAATTGAATATTTAGTAAAACATGGTCATATGCCAAAAGAAGAAGTAAATGAGGAATCTGTTAAAGCTACAACCTTATCAGATTTAACAGTTGAAGAGTTAAAAGATTTAGCTCAAGAAAGAAAAATTAAAGGTTATAATAAAATGAACAAGGATGAACTTGTTAAAGCTTTAGAAGAAGAATAATGCTTCTTCTTTTTTTGTGGGAAATTATAAATTAATTTTTAATGTTAATAATTAATATTAATAATTTTTTTAAGTCTTTTTTAGAATTTGTAGATTTCTAATCTAATTTATGATAAAATGAATTATAGGTACCAAAAGGAGAAGTGAGAGTATGGGAAAAGTAATAGCTTTAGTTAATCAAAAAGGTGGAGTTGGTAAAACAACATCAAGTATAAATCTTGCTGCTTCTTTAGGTGTACTTCATAAAAAAGTTTTATTAGTTGATTTAGACCCTCAAGGTAATGCTAGTACGGGGTTAGGAATTAATAAATCAGATTTTGATAAAAGTATTTATGATTTATTAATTGATAAAGCAGAACTAAAAGATGTTGTTATAAAAACTAAATTTTCTAATTTATATGTTATTCCAGCAACTATTAATTTAGCTGGAGCTGACATTGAATTGATGGAAATGAGTCATGTTGATGAGACTTTAGATACTAGAAGACAATTAAAAAAATATTTAGATATAACTAAAGATATGTTTGATTACATAATAATTGATTGCCCACCATCACTTGGAATTTTAACTACAAATGCTTTAACTGCTGCTGATTCTGTTATTATTCCTGTACAATGTGAGTTTTTTGCTCTTGAAGGAATTATGCAGTTATTAAATACAATTATGTTGGCTCAAAAGAATTTAAATCCTGACTTAGACATTGAAGGTGTATTACTAACAATGTTAGATTCAAGAACTAATTTAGGTTTGGAAGTTGTTGAAGATGTAAAAAGTTATTTTAAAGAACGTGTGTATGATACAATAATACCAAGATTAGTTAGACTTTCAGAGGCACCAAGTCATGGAAAACCAATTATTGCATATGACCCACAAAGTCGAGGTACAGAAGCATATATTAATTTAGCTAAGGAAGTGATTGAACGTAATGGAGAATAAAAAGAGAGCGTTAGGTAGAGGATTAGAACAATTATTTAATACAGATAATTTAAATATGGAACACATCGAAAAACAAATTTATGAGGAAACATCAAAAGAAGAAATTACTGAATTGAATTTAAAAGATTTAAGACCAAATCCATATCAACCAAGACAAATTTTTGATGAAAATGCTTTAAAAGAATTAGCTGTTTCAATTAAAGAGCATGGAGTTTTTCAACCAATTATTGTAAAAAAAAGTATTAAAGGATATGAAATAATAGCTGGTGAAAGACGTTTTAGAGCTTCTAAATTGGCTGGCCTTGAAAAAATACCAGCTATAATTAGAGATTTTACTGATGAACAAATGATGGAAATAGCTTTACTAGAAAATTTACAAAGAGAAAATTTAAATGCAATAGAAGAAGCTAAAGCTTATCAATCTTTAATTGATAATTTAAATTTAACACAAGAAAGTTTAAGTAAGAGAGTTGGAAAAAGTCGTAGTCATATTACTAATATGTTAGGATTATTAAGATTACCAAAAGAAGTTCAAAGATTAATAAACGATAAAAAAATAACAATGGGACATGCTAGAGTTTTATCAAAATTAGAAAATGACTCACAAATAATTGAACTTGCACATAAAATTGTTGATGAAAAGAAATCTGTAAGGGAAGTTGAGATGTTAGCACAAGATTCATCTGTTCCACATAAAGTTAAAATAGTTCGACGTAAAACAACTTTACCAGAATATAAATATGTAGAAGAACTTTTACATGATAAATTAGATACTAAAGTTAAAATTAAAGAGAAAAAAATTGAAATAGCTTTTACTAATAATGCTGATTTAAATAGAATTTTGGAAATTTTACAAGTAAAAGAATAGGTGATTAATAATGATTAAATTTGAAGATATTATTAGTACTATTTTTGTTAAAGAGTTAATTCCACCACTTTTTATTATTGGTGGTGGAATAATTGCTTATATTTTAGGTAGTAAATTAATTAAAAGAGTTTTTCGAATAAATATTATTAAAACAGATCGAAGAAAAACTAAAACTCTTGCAACTTTAACGACAAATGTTTTTAAATATTTTATTATTTTAGTATGTGCTTTAATGTTACTTGATCAATTAGGTTTTGATACAAAAACTTTAGTTGCTTCATTAGGAGTAGTTGGTGTTGTTGCTGGACTTGCAATGCAAGATACTTTAAAAGATTTTGTTGCAGGTGTATTTATTTTAACTGAGGATCAATACAAAGTTGGTGATACAGTTAAAATAAGCGGCTTTATGGGGGAAGTTATTTATTTAGGTATGAAAACAACAAAAATTCAAGCTTATACTGGTGAAGTGAAAATTATTTCTAACCGTACAATTGATAGTGTTATAAATTATAGTTTAGATTTTTCTCTTGCAATTGTTGATCTTTTAGTTTCTTATAAAGAAGATATTGATAAAGTAACAACTTATATTGAAGAAATTAATCAAGAGTTATCTAATAAATTAAATGATACTATTGCTCCTTTGGAATTGTGGGGAGTTGATGGTTTAGAAGATAGTGGTGTACGTTTTCGAGTTGTTGTAAAATGTTTACCTATGAAACATTATGCTGTTCAAAGAGAAATGCGGAAAGTATTAAAGAATGAATTAGAAAAAAGAGGAATTAAGATTACTTATCCTCATATGGTGATAGAAAATGAAAAATGATTATAAATTAGGATCGATTGTTGTAATGAAAAAACAACATCCTTGTGGAAGTAATGAATGGGAAATAGTTAGAATTGGGGCTGATATTAAAATAAAGTGTCTTAATTGTGGTAGAACAATTTTACTTCCAAGAATTGAATTTAATAAAAAGTTAAAGAAAATTATTAAATTATAGGAGGTCGTATGAGAAAAAAAAGAAGGCTTAATAAAAATAAAAAGCACCTTAGTCCTATTGTTGTAATTTTTATAATAACTTTATTTGTTATTGTTATTAGTACAATTTTTTCTTTATTAGAGATAGAAGCAAGTATTACCGAAGTTAAAAGTAATGCTTTGGAAACTTCTTTAGTAACGATGAATAATATTTTAACTCCTAACGGAATTAAATTATTCTTCAGTAACATTATAGAAAATTTTGCCAATTTTAAAGTTTTATTTTATTTAATTATTTCTTTAATGGGAATTGGTATGCTTGAAAAAAGTGGATTAATTGGAGCAATTCTGAGACCATTTAAGGGAATAAAAACTTCTATAAGTACTTTTGTTATTTTAATATTAAGTATTATAGCTGCGGCTTTAGGGGATGCTGGTTATTGCATAATTATTCCTCTAAGTGCAATAATATATAAATATTTAAATAGAAATCCTATGTTGGGAATTATTACCAGCTTCATTGGACTATCAGTTTGTTATGGTACATCATTTATATATAATAATAATGATTTAATTATTGGGAAGCTTATGGAGTCCGCTGCAAGAGTAGAAGTTGATAAGAATTTCACGTTTGAACTTTATTCAAATATATTTATAAATATAGCTACAGTATTAATTTTTGTGATTTTAGGAACAGTTATTATTGAAAGATTCCTTGCACCTAAATTTAGTAGAAAAAATAAAAGTGAATTAGAAGAAGTTACATCAAATAAAAAAGCATCTTTTTTTACTTTGATAACTTTCATAATTTCTCTTATTTTAATTATTTATTCAATAATTCCAGGATATCCTTTATCTGGTTTATTGCTTGATAATGATGCTAATAGTTATATTGAAAAAGTATGGGGAAATAGTGCACCATTTAAAGATGGAATTATATTTATTATTAGTTTATTATTTATTATTGTTAGTAGTATTTATGGAATTATTTCTAAAAGAATTAAAAATTCTCAAGAGTTTAGTGATTCTTTAACATTTGGATTAAAAGGGACAGAAAAAATATTAGTATTAATATTTATGGTATCACAACTTGTTGGTATAATTGAATGGACTAATTTAGATCAAGTTATTGCTGGAAATTTAATTGAGTTTTTAAGTATTTTAGAATTTTCTGGATTACCACTTATATTTTTATTCTTCTTTATTGTATTTATTATTGGAATTGTTATTCCATCAGTTATTAATAAATGGAATATTACAGCTCCATTAATTATTCCATTATTTATGCGTTCTAACATTGCTCCAGAATTCACTACTTTTGTTTTTAAAGCTGCAGATGGAATTTCTAAATGTTTTACACCAATAAATAGTGGGTTTATAATAATGTTAGGATTCTTAAATAAATATAATCAAGAAGATGATAGTGTAACTTTATTTGGAACTTTTAATAAATTACGTTCTACAATATTATTATTCTTATTAGTTTGGTTATTAATAATTACTGGATGGTATTTAATAGGATTACCACTAGGAAATGGTGTTTATCCGACTTTATAAAGACAAATTGCTTGTCTTTTTTTTTACACTTTAAGTGTTTTTCTCAATGATTTTATAACAATTATATATTTATATATTGTTTATCTTTTATATATAAAAAGTAACATAATTGAAAGATAACGCTATTTTTTTAAATTGTATATTAAACATAATTGAATAATAAATGATATTTTGTTATAATAATTTCGTTTAAGTATTTAGAAAGAGTGATTTTATGAGTTTAAGAGCAGGAATTGTTGGTTTACCTAATGTTGGGAAATCTACATTATTTAATGCAATAACAAATCAAAAAATTTTAGCGGCAAATTATCCTTTTGCAACTATTGAACCTAATGTTGGGGTGGTTATCGTTCCAGATAAAAGATTAGAATTTTTAAATGAACTATATAAACCAAAATCATTAGTTCCAACATCATTTGAATTTACAGATATAGCTGGTTTAGTAAAAGGTGCGGCTAGTGGTGAAGGATTAGGAAATAAATTTTTATCACACATTAGAGAAGTAGATGCAATTGTTGAAGTAGTAAGATGTTTTGAAAATGGTAATATAACACACGTAGAAGGTGCAGTAGATCCAATTAGAGATATTGAAATTATTGGATTAGAATTAATTTTTGCTGATTTAGAAATAATAGAAAATAGATTAAATCGTATTGGTAAAAAAGCTAAGATGTCAAATGATAAAGAAACAAAAAAAGAAGTAGAATTACTTGAAAAAATTAAAGTTACATTACTTGATAATAAACCAGTAAGAAGTTTAGAATTAAATGAAGAAGAAATAAAAATTTTAAAACCATTTTGTTTATTAACCCAAAAACCTATTATTTATGTAGCCAATATAAATGAAAATGAGATTTCTAAGGAAGATAATAAATATGTAAAAGCAGTTAAAGATTATGCATCTCGTGAAGGTTCAGAAGTTATTGTTGTTTGTGCAAAAATAGAAGAAGAATTAAGTGAACTTAATAACGAAGATAAAAAAGAGTTTTTAAATGATTTAGGAATTACTGAAAGTGGTTTAGATAAATTAGTTCGTGCTACTTATGATTTATTAGGTCTTGCAACATATTTTACAAGTGGTATTGATGAAGTTAGAGCTTGGACTTTTAAAAAAGGAATGAAAGCACCAGCTTGTGCAGGAATAATACACACTGACTTTGAACGTGGATTTATCAAAGCAGAAGTAATGAGTTTTGATGATTTAAAAGAACTTGGTAGTGAAATTAAAGTTAAAGAAGCTGGTAAGTTACGTTTAGAAGGTAAAGAATATTTAATGCAAGATGGAGATATTTGTTTATTTAGATTTAATGTATAACAGTAAGAAATTACTGTTTTAATTTTCTAAAAATTGTACAAACTATAATGAGGTGACTTTTATATGTTTTATTTAAATTGTTTTTTAATATATTCCATTTTAGGTTATTTATTCGAAACAGCTACTGCTTTTGTTATGAAAAGTGGTTTTAAGAGTGGTATTTTATATGGCCCTTGGACGCCGGTATATGGAATAGGTGCAATTATAACTTTGATAATTTCTGAATATTTTTTTAAAAATCTACATTTGAAAATATGGCAAGAAACAATAATTGTATTTATAATTATAACTTTAGTTCTAACATTTATTGAATGGCTTGGTGGTATTGGAACGGAATTTTTATTTAAAAAAAGTTTTTGGGATTATAGTAAAGATCCAACGTCTATTGGTAAATATATTTCTATTAGAATGAGTATTATATGGGGAATAGGTGCGATTATTTTTATATATTTTTTAAATCCAATGTTAAAAAATTTTATAGGAAAAATACCAAATGTTTTTACATATACTTTACTAGTTTTATTTGTAATTGATTATATTATAACTTTTATTAATAGGATTAAGTTATAATTTTTTATATTGTTTTATTATAAAAAAGTAACATTTTTAAAAAATAGTGTTTACAAAATTTATTTTGTTTGTTATAATCTAGTACGAGTATTAATTTACTCCTTGCTTTCTAGGAAAGCCGATTAGACCAAAGGGAGGAGGATAAACATGAAAAATTATGAAATTATGTTTATTGTAAGACCAACTTTAAATGAAGAAGAAGTTAATAAAGTAGTAACTAATTTTGCTAATGTTATTACTAATAATGGTGCTACAGTAACTGAAAACAAAGCTATGGGACAAAGAGAATTAGCTTACTCTATTAAAAAATACAATAGTGGTTATTATTTTTTATTTACTATTGAAGCTAATGATGATAAAGCTATTAAAGAATTTGATCGTTTAGCTTTAATTAGTGATGATGTTATTCGTCATTTAATTACAAAATTAGAAAAATAAGAAGGTGAGTTATGAATCGAGTTGTATTAATTGGTAGATTAACTGCAAAACCGGAATTACGTTATACTGGTTCAAATTTACCATTTACAAGATTTAGTATAGCAGTTAATAGAAACTTTGCTAATGCTCAAGGACAAAGAGAAGCTGATTTTATTAATATTGTTGTTTGGCGTAAGCAAGCTGAAAATGTTTGTAACTTTTTAAATAAAGGTAGCTTAGTTGCTGTTGAAGGAAGAATACAAACTGGAAGTTATGATGCACAAGATGGTAGTAAGAGATATACTACTGAAGTAGTTGCTGATTCAGTTCAATTTCTAGAATCAAAAGGACAAAGAGAAGCACATAATAATAACAATATGGATAATAGTTCTAATAATATGAGTCCATATGATTATCAAAATGAAATGAATACTTCAAATAATAACTTTACAAATAATGTAACAGTTAATGATGATCCATTTGCTGATTTTGGAGATACTGTTTCAATAGATGATAACTTCTTAGATTAGAAGGAGGTATAAAAATGGCAGAATTTTATAGAAAAAAACGTAAAAAATGTTTATTATGCGAAAAAGGTGAAGATTTCGTTAGTTATAAAAATGTTGATGTTATAAAGAAATTTATTAGTCCTGATAAAGGAAAAATTTCAAATAGAAGACATACTGGTACATGTCAAAAACATCAAAGAATCGTTGCTCGTGAAGTAAAGAAAGCGCGTTTTATGGGACTAATTCCATTTGTTAAATAATATTAGGTAGTAAAAATACTACCTTTTTTTTCTTGATTTGACAAAATAAATAAAATAGTGTATGATACCTCTCACTGCATTAAGGAGGGGAATTATGGAAACAACTAGTATAAATAAAGTTGGAAGAAAAAAATTAAAACGTTATTCAATTGGACAGTTAAATAATTTATTATTGATTATTGCTGGTGTAAAAAAAGGAAAAATGATAGATTTTAATTACGAAGATGGTGAGTTTCTTTTAACTGTTAAGGAGTATATGGATTTAAAAAAATATAAAATTAGTGCAAAAGAAACTGTTAAAAAAATTAATAGTTTTAGTCCAAGTGACTATAAAAAATATAATAGTAATAAAGAATTTTATATTGATTATAATATAATTTTATTAGAAACTATTAAAAATAATATAAATAATATGTATAAAGTTGATATTGATGGATATAAGTTACATGAAACAAGTGGAAGTTTGGTTTTAATGAACAAAGATAATCAATTATTAACTATTGAAAAAAGATATTATGATAATTATAAAAATACATTAGATAAAGTAAAGGAGAGATAAAATGAAAGTAAATAATTTAAATATTAATGGTTCAAAAGTATTAGATGTTGTTAATGGTATGTATTTAGTTGAAGGATTAAATGGTAATTACGGTTTAATTAATCCTGATTTTGCTACTGCTAAAATTATCAAAGAAAGAGTTGAAAAAAATATTAAATTATTAAGAAAAGAAAACACTAAGTAATCTTAGTGCTTTTTTATTAAAAAATTTAGTAATGATTCTGGTTTTTGATCATTATAAATAATGTTATAAATTATATCTATTATTGGCATTGATATATTTTTATTAATACTAAAATTATAAACAGAATCTAGAGTATATAGCCCTTCAATTGTTGTGTTTTCTCTGTAATTTTTAATTTCTTCTAAAGATGCTTTTTCCCCGATTAATCTTCCAAAAACAAAATTACGACTTTTAGGGCTTGTACAAGTTAAAAGTAGATCACCAAAACCTGCGAAAGACATGATTGTTTTTTTATTTCCGCCAAATATTTCTAATAATTCAGAAACATCATGTAATGATTCAGTTATAAACATTGCCTTAGTTGATTCAGGTAATTTCATTCCATCAATCATTCCTGCAGCTAAAGCAATAACATTTTTTATAGATCCGCAAAATTCTACCCCTGTAATATCTTTTGTTGTTCTTAATTTTAAGAAATCATTACAAAACGCTTTTTTTATTATGTTACTTGTTTCGTTATTTTTTGTTCCTAAAGCTAATCCGACAGTAACATTATTAATCATATCAATTGCAAATGTTGGTCCGGAAATTGCTCCAATTTTGTCAGTGTTTATTTCATGTCGTATAATTTCATGCCCAAAGCGACAAGTATTATTTTCCATACCTTTAGTTGCAATACAGATGTGTTGGTTTTGGATATATGGTTTTATTTGTTTTGCCACTTCACTTAAAAATTTAGCTGGTACAGCTATTACAATTAATTCTTTGTTTTGACAAACTTGTTTTAAATTATTACTTATTTTAATAGAATTTGGTAATTCATAATTGTTTAATTTTTTTACAATTCTAGTTTGTATTAATTCGTTATATTCGTTAGCAATCGGTGTCCATACTTCAACTTCACCATGGTTCTTATTTATAACGCTTGCTAAAGCTATTCCATATGCACCTGCACCTAATATTCCTATTTTCATTTAATCACCTATCTAGTATTTTATCATAAAATTATTGACATTAACAATAAAATTAGTATAATAAAGTCATTACGGAGGTGAAACATGAATAATTTATATTTTAAAAAGACAATGGATGATTCTTCAGCTAGTAATTTGGTGTATATGAAAACAATGTGTTATATGACATCAATTGATGAAAAAGGTAAAGAAATTGTTGAAATGTATGATGAAGATAAATTTATTAGTGTAAATGAATATTTTAATAAAGCTACTTTAATTAATAAATTTGCTTCTAGAGTAAAGCCAGTAAAAATCGGTAAAATAGATGATATTTCGTTTATTAATGAAGATAAATATAGTTATAATTATATATTGATTTATGCAAATAAAGATTTAGGTATAGGTTATGATTTAGAAACTGAATCGTATGAAGTAATACCTACAATATATATTTGTGATTATAATTGTGGTGGTTGGAAATTAGGAGCAGAAGTTTCAACATTACAAACAGATAAAAAATTCGTTATAAGAAATATTTTAGGGCAAATGATTTCTAATCAAAATAGTTATACATTAAAAAAATAATAAATTGTTAATAGATTATATATTAACTAGAAAGAAATGAACTTTACAAATGAATAATATTTGTAAGCATTATATGAGGAGATAAGATATGTTTAATTTATATTTTAAATTAAGTGATGATTTTGAACAAAAAATATATATGCGTTCTATGAAATATATGACAACATTAGATACTATGGGAAATGAATATGTAGAAATTTACGATCCTAAAAAATTTATTTCACTAGAAGAATATTTTGAAAAAGCTAAGTTTATTGGAAGATATTTAACTGATTATGATGAAAATAAATTGGTTTTGTTATATGATTCGAATATATTAGGAATTGGTTATAATTTAGAAAATGAAGAATATGAAATTATTCCTGCTGCGATTATGATGCAATATCACAATTCATACTGTTTTGACTTGGGAGATAAAGCAGATAAAATAGAAACAGAACCAGCTAAGGTTATTAGTAATATATTAAAAAATAGATTAAAAAAATCTAATAATTATAACCATGTTAATTTAGCAATGGAAGAAAATGTAAAAAGATTGAGTAAAGTAGTAGCGAAAAAAGAAATATAGTAATTTCTTTTTTTATTGTATTTTTGTATAGGAAGTTTTATTAATGTAAAATACATAAAAAAATTAACAAAAAGTCGTGAATTTTTAGACTAAATGCAGGTTTATGAAGTAACATTTAATTTACAAGACTTATTGCT
>CALVVE010000029.1 GCA_944363775.1 uncultured Bacilli bacterium
GTAAGCCACCGATGAAGGAGAAATATCTAATCGTGAGATTAGATGCAGTCAAATTTATTTGACTTTTGTTCTATAAATATATTAGAACAATATAATAATATAAAAAAATCTTGATAAAATTTAAAAAATTATATATAATTGTTCTAAATAGAGGATTGATGAATATGAAAAAAATATTTAAATTATTGTTTGTAATGTTTATGTTATATTTTGTTCTACAGGTTTGTTTTAGAATTTTTGGTACTGGTTATGAATTAAAATACGATTTAAAATTAGATGATAATATTATTGCTGAAGTACAAGAAGTATATACTGGTAGAGTAAAAAATGAAAAAACAAATTATTATTTTGATATTAAGATTAATGATCAAACATTTTCTTTACAAACATATAAATCATTTATGTTTAATTCAAAGATTATTAAAGATATAAAATATTATAAAGGAATGTATACTTGTATTTATCCAATTTTTTCTGGTAAAAAACAACTTACCGATGTTTTATGTTTAGATAATGGTGTTTTAAAAAATTATAATGTTTTAAAAGGAAAAGATAGTCAGTTAGATACTTTTGTTAATAAATTAGTTGAAGAAAAGTTATATATTGATAACTTTGTTGATAATACTGATGACGATTATACTATTGATAAAATAAAAATTTATCCTAATAATATTGTTTCAAAACATTCTCTTGCAATTAATAATTATAATGGTATTTATACTATTAATAATCGTAATTCAAAAAAATCTTATAATGTTGAGTTATTTGAAGATGATGTATATACAAGAAATTTATCAGCTTTAGCTAGTAAATATTATATAACTCCAGATTATTCTAGTGAATACGATTTTAATGTTTTATATAGAGTTGATATAACAAATAACAAAATTTCTAGTTTTCATTGTAATACCCCTATTTCCTATAATTCATATATTCAAGGTGTTGTAAATGATAAAATTTATTTGGTAGATAAAAATAATAAGAAACAATATGAAATAAATCCAAAGAAAAAGACTGTTACTGAAATTGGAAATGAATCAACTTTAGCAAATTTTTATGAAAGTGGTAATTGGAGTGAAGTTAGTATTTATGATTTAGTTAATACTGAAAAATATTTTATTTATAATTCATCTGATATCACTAATACTAACTATGCAAAAATTGATAAGGTTGGCAATAAGTTGTCAGGATATTATTACTATTACTTAAAAAATGGTAATGGGTATGATGTTTATCGTGCCAATGTTCAAAATACTAATCAGTTAAAATATATTTTTACAACAACTGATATGAATAATATTGAATATATTGATGATAATGTATATTATTATGTAAATAACAATTTGAAAGTATACCATGATTCAATTGGAAATAGAACTATCTATGAATATAAAGAATACGAATTTAACAAATCTTTAAAATATTTTGTTACAAAGTAAAATTAGTTGCTTATAAAAAAAATATGCATATACTAAATTAGGGGTGAGTATATGTATAAAATTTATACAATAAAAAAAGGGGATACATTAACAAGTTTAGCTAAAGAATTTAATACAACTGTAGATAATTTAATGAATATAAATAGTTATGAACCTGTAGAACCTTTAATTGAAAATGATAAGATAATAGTTCCAAATAATTCACGTGAACTATTTGAAGTTTATAAAATAAAACCTGGTGACACTATGTATTCAATTGCTAAAATGACAAACAGCAATATAGATGATTTATTAAATTTAAATGGGTTAAAAGAAGGAGAGTATATATATCCGAATGAAGAAATATTAATTCCTTCTAAAGGAACAAAATTTTTAATAACAAAAGATGGTGATACAGTATCTAGCGTTGTTGATGAATTAGGAACTAATGAATTACAATTAAGATTACAAAATGATGCTATTTATTTAAGACCAGAACAATTATTAGTATATAAAAAAGAGGAAATGTAAAAAAACTCTTTTTTTTTATTTTTTTATGTTATATAATATTTAAGAAAAGAGGTAATGATGAAAAAAGTATTAGTAATTTTAGTTTGTTTTACTTTACTCCTTGTAGGATGTTCAAGTAAGAAGGAAACGTATATTGAAATAGATTATAATGGTTTAGAAGAAAAAATTAATAATAAAGATGATTTTATATTAGTTATTGGTTCTAGTCAATGTACTCATTGTGCTAGTTATAAAATAACAATGACTGATATTGTAAAAAAATATAAAATTGATGTATATTATATTGATATATATCAACTAAGTGATAATGAATTGGCTAAGGTAAATAATAAGTTTAGTTTTTCAGGAACACCAGTTACAGTTTTTATTGAAAATGGAGAAGAAAAGGATCCACAATTTAATCGTATTGATGGTGCTAAAGATTATGATTATGTTGTAGAAAAATTAAAGAAAAACAAATATATTGAATAAAGTTAGGGGAATATTATATGAGATTTAGTGTTATAAATACTTATGGTGAAGATTTAACTCAAAAAAAATATGTTACAAATCCTGCTATAGCTAGAGAAGAAGAAATTAAAAGATTAATTATAGTTTTACTTACACCTGAAAAATCAGGTTTATTAATTGGGAAACCAGGTATTGGTAAAACAGCTATTGTTGAAGGACTTGCTTATTTAATTCAAAATAATATGGTTCCTAATGCATTAAAGGGCTATCGAATTATAAAATTTAATTCAACTTCTTTAGTTGGAAAAATGTTAATTGATGGTAAAGAAGAATTAATTATGAATTTATTAATTCAAGAATTAAAAACTATGCAAAAGATAATTGTATTCTTTGATGAAGTTCATACTTTAATTGGTAATGCCGAAACAGGAGCCATGGATTTAGCTAATATGTTAAAAGCTGGTCTTGATCGTGGCGAAATAAAAGCAATTGGAGCTACTACAACAATTGAATATAATACATATGTTATTCGTGATAGAGCTTTTTTAAGACGATTTGAAAAAATTGAAGTGTTAGAACCTAGTGAGGAAACAACTGTAAAAATATTAATGGGTTCTCTTCCTAAAATTGAAAAGCAAACAGGCGTAAAGTTTAAATATAATAGTTATGTTACAGAAATGTTGATAACAGCTATTGTTTCAGCAACTTCCGAATATAAACGTGTATATGGATTATCAGCAATGTATCCTGATGTTGCTTTTTCGGTTTTAACCCAAGCATTTTCACAAGCCTTATTTAAAAATAAAACAGAAGTTAATGTTGAAGATGTTTATAATGCAATTAAAACTAGTAAAAGAATATATCCTGATAGTATTATAAAAGAATTAAATAAATTTCGAGAAACTTTTGCAGAATTATGTCAAGAAGAAAATGTTGTGTTACCAGTTGTAAAAATTGAAGAAATTAATACAGGTGAAGAATTGTAAAAAATTCTTTTTTTTAATTTATAAATTTTATAAAAAAATTAATAATTATTTTATTGTTTTTCGACATATAATAAATTGAAATGACAATTAAAATATGTTAAAATGTTATTGAATAGGAGGTTTTCTATGAAAAAAGAAAATTTACGAGAAATACCTAAAAAAAATTATATTTATGTTATATTATTAACAGTTGCAACTTGCCTTGCTTTGTTTTATTTTGTTCGTTGGTATAATCTTAGAAATGGTGAATTAGCTACTGCATCTGTTATATCTGATACTGTTACGGAGGTTAGTTTTTCTGAAATAGATAATTATTTATTAGAAAATCCTTATATTATGTTATATATTACTGACTCTGAAAATATAGAAAATCAAGAATTTGAAAAGGATTTTGCTAATTACATAAAAAAATATGAATTAAATAGTAAAATAATTTATATTGATATTGCAAAATTAACTGATGATGAGTTACAAAAATTAAATGATAAGTGGTTAATTAATTCAGATGTTCTTGTTCCTAATATATTATTAATTGAGAATGGGGTTACTAAGGATCAATTATATTATACTAATCAAAAGATTAATATTGATGATGTCAAAAACTTTTTAGTTCGTTATGAGGTGAATTCATAATGAATCATATTGTTTTATTTGAACCTGAAATACCTCAAAATACTGGTAATATTATGAGAACATGTGCCGGAACTAATACTAAGTTACATTTAATAAAACCGCTTGGTTTTTCTTTAGATGAAAAACATTTAAGAAGAAGTGCTGTAAATTATTTTGAAAATTGTGATTTTACTGTATATGAAAATTTTGAAGATTTTGCAAATAAAAACAAAGGTACTTATTATTATTTGACTAGATATGGTAATAATACATATACAGATTTTAATTTTACAAGTAATAACGAAGATATATATTTAATATTTGGTAAGGAAAGTACAGGTATACCAAAGGAAATTTTAAAACATGATTTAGAACATTGTTTAAGGATACCAACTAATGATAAGATAAGGGCTTTAAATTTATCAAATTGTGTAGCAATTGTTTTATTTGAGGTATTGAGACAACAAAATTTTAATGATTTATTACGTAGTGATCCTTTTAAAGGTGCTAATTATTTGTCAAATGAATAAATAGGTATTGTAAAAATAAGTTATTAGTGATAAAATGTATTTAATAAAAGAATGGAGAGGAATTTATGGATTTTGTAATTAATAATTATATTATATTTATTATTATTGGTGTTATATTGTTGATGGCTTTAATTGGGTATATTGCAGATAATACAAATTTTGAAAAGAAACCAAAGAAAGAAAAAGTAAAAAAAGACAAGAAAAAGAAAGAAGAAACTGTTGAACAAGTAGCAGTAGAAAGTCAAGAAACAGCAATTCCTGATACAAATAGTGAGTTGGATACTTTAGATAATACTACTGTACCAACAGAAGAATTGTCAACAACTACAAATGGAGAACAAGTATCAGAAATTAGTAATGATTTAAATACACCTGTAAAAGATGATATAAATATGATGGATAGTTTTGATTTACCTTCAGAACTTACTGATGTAAATGCAAATAATGTTTCAACTGAACAAAATGTTGATTTAAATGCTACAGTTGATTTAAATAATACATTAGATAATAATATTTCTGAGACAACTTTAACAGATGTTAATTCTAATTTAGATAATAACGTAGTTAATGCTGAAGAAAATAATGGTGAAAAAACTGAACAAACAAGTAATGAGACTAATGTTGATGATATTTGGAAATTTTAAAAAATAGCAATTGCTATTTTTTTTAAATTAATATTATGGTATAATGTTAATGCATAATTAGGAGGTATTTATGACATTTGATGGAATTATGATTTTAGTGAAAAAATTATTAGATGTATTATTAGTTTGGATGTTAATTTATTATTCTTTAAAACATATTCGAAAAAATGTAAAAATGGTTTTATTGTTTAAAGGAATATTAATTATTTTAATACTTAAAATAGTAAGTGATAAACTAGATTTAGTGACTGTTGCTTATCTTTTAGATTATGTAATTATGTGGGGGCCACTCGCATTAATTATAATTTTTCAACCAGAAATTAGAAATGTTTTAGAACAATTAGGACGTAGTCAATTACTTGGTAGACATAAATCACTTACGGTTAATGAACGTGAAAAAATGGTATTTGAAATTATGAGTGCTATTGAATATTTAAAACGTTCACGTATTGGAGCTTTAATCGTTATTGAAAGAGATAATAGTTTAGGTGAATATATTGAAAAATCAAAAAAATTGTATGCTACTATTTCTAGTGAATTATTAATATCAATCTTTTTCCCAAATAATCCATTACATGATGGTGGTGTAATTATCCAAGGTGATCAAATTACAAGTGCTGGAGCAGTATTTCCAACCAGTGATAGTGTAAAAATAAGTAAGAGATTAGGTACACGCCATAGAGCTGCTTTAGGTATTTCAGAGCAAAGCGATTGTTTATCACTAATTGTATCTGAAGAAACTGGTCGTATTTCAATTGCTATTGGTGGTGTGTTACATTATAATTTGACATTAGAAGAATTTAAAATGTTATTATTAGACGAATTGCGTCCAAAAGAACAAGCATATTATGAGTTTGAGGAGGCTGAAAATGAAAAAACCGAAAAATAAATTATTTATTTTCTTTAAAAACATTTGGAAAATAATAGATCGTAAAATAATTTTACCATTAACTAAAATAGTCTTATCTATAAGTGATTATTTTAATAATTTTGGAAAAAAATTAGAAGGATGGTTGTCTAAATCAACTACACTATTATTTCTATCATTATTTATTTCTATAATTGTATTTATAATTGTTGATAGAAAAGTATTATCATTTTCTGAAAATTCTGCAGAAATATTAAAAGAAAGACCAGTAAATGTTATATATAATGAAGAAGCATATGTTATTGAAGGTTTACCAGAAACAGTTGATGTAACTTTGATTGGACGTAAAGCTGACTTATATTTTGCAAAACAATCACCTTCTCAAGAAATTACAGTTGATTTAACTGGTTTAAAACCGGGAACTCATGAAGTTAATATTAAATATAATCAAGCTTTAGCTTCTATTGAATATAAAGTAAATCCTAGTGTTGCAACAGTTATTATATATCCTAAGGTTTCAGAAACAAAAACTTTAACTACAGATATTATTAATCAAGATAGTTTAAATGATAAATTAATAATTGATAATGTAAATATAGATAATGATAAAGTTGTTGTTAAGGGTGCTGAACATCAATTAGCAGAAGTTGCTTCAGTAAAAGCAATGGTTGATGTAAAAAAATTACCTGTTCAAGAAGAAGGTACGGTAACTTTAAAAGATATACCTTTAAAAGCTTTGATGCAGAAGGAAAACCAATTGATATTGAAATAGTCCCAGAAAAAATAGATGCTGAAATTGAAATTTCTTCACCAAGTAAAGAATTACCAATAAAAGTAATACCAAAAGGTGAATTAAGTTTTGGTCAAGCAATTAGTTCAATTGAGGTAAGTGAAACTAATGTAGTTGTGTATGGTGATGAAGAAACTTTAGCTGATTTAAAATATATTCCATTAGAAGTTGATGTTAGTGGACTAAAAGAAGATCGTAAATATAAATTGGAATTAGAAAAACCTGTCGGAGTTAAATCAATGAGTGTTAATAATGTAACTGTAGATATTACATTAGGTAAAGAAACTAGTCGTGTTGTTGATAACGTAAAGATTACTACGCGAAATTTAGCTGAAGGATATAGTGTCCAAGGTGTTAGTGAATCTGATATTAAAGTATCAGTAACTTTAAAGGGTGTTGAATCTGTTATTAATAAAATAACTGCTGAAGATATTACTGCGTATATTGATCTAAAAGGTTATACAGAAGGAACTCATGAAGTCAGTGTCGAAGTTGAAGGTACAGACTCGCGTGTCGTTTATACTCCGAAAACAAAAAAAGTTAGTATTAATATTGTAAAATAAAATAAGTCATAAATTTGACTTATTTTTTTTCATCAAAATGGTACATAAGAATACCAATATTTATAATACCAGTTATACCAACAATAGTATAAACAATTCTTGATAGCATAGACATTTCACCAAATAACATAGCAACTAAATCAACATCAAATAGTCCAATTAGCCCCCAGTTGATTGCTCCAATAATTGTAAATACTAAAGCTATTTTTTGTATTGTTTCCATATAGACTCCTTTCTTAATCAATAATATAATATCCAAAAAAAATTTTTTTATTCATTCATAAAAAAATTATTTTAAAATATAATTAAGTGAATTAGAAAATATGGGGTGATTTATGAAAAAAAAGATTTTATTTTGTTTGATTGTATTTGGTAGTTTGCTATTATGTGGTTGTGAAAAGGAGACGGAGAAAGATGTTTTATCTAAATTAGAAAAAAAAGTAAATGAAACAAGTGGTTATCAACTTACAGGAAATTTAGAAATAATAAATAATGAAGATGTATATACTTATGAAGTTGAAGCAACGTATGCTAAAGAAAATAAATTTAAAGTTAATTTAAAAAATACAACAAATAATCATGAACAAATAATTTTAAGAAATGAAGATGGAGTTTATGTTCTAACACCATCATTAAATAAAAGCTTTAAATTTCAAAGTGAATGGCCATATAATAATTCACAAAGTTATTTATTGCAACCAATTATTGAAGATATAAAAAATGATGTCGATCATACATATAAAAGTACAGATGATGAATATATATTCACAACAAAAGTTAATTACTCAAGTAATCCAGAATTAGTTTCTCAAGAAATAAAATTTGATAAAGATCTTAATATTAAAGAAGTTGTCGTTTATGATAAAGAAAAGACCGCATTAATAACAATGAAATTTACAAATGTAGATTTAGATTCAAACTTTAAAGATAATTATTTTTCATTAAAAGAAAATATGACCGGCAATAAATCTGATGTTACTAAATCAACAAGTACTATTGAAGATATTATATATCCAATGTATATTCCAGATAATACTACATTAACAAGTCAAGATAAAGTTTCTATTGATAGTGGAGAAAGAATAATTTTAACTTTTGAAGGTGATAATCCATTTATGCTAGTTCAAGAAACATCATCATATTGTGATGAATTTGAAACAATACCAATGTATGGAGAACCTGAAATTATTGCTGATAGTGTAGCAGCAGTTTCAGATTCATCTATTTCATGGATTAGTAATGGTATTGAGTATTATTTAACATCCGAAACAATGAAACAAGAAGATTTATTGTCTGTTGCAAAATCAATTAGTGCTCTTCCAGTTGGTAAATAGCTACCATTTATTAAAAAAATATGTTATAATCATTATTAGGTGATATTATGAAGAAGAAAAAGAAAAACAACAATGTTGAAATATCAACTAATAATATGTCTGAATTAAAGAAATTAATTATCTTTATAGTAATTATTATTGTATTATTTGGAGTATTTTATGTAATTTCACTTTTCATTGATTCTGAAAAGACAGAAACAACTGATAATACAACTGATGAGGTTACTGTAATTCAATATGATGAAATATTAATTGGAACATTATTAAATCAAAATCAAGATAGTTATTATGTTTTAATTACATCTGATGATAATTTAAATGATGTTTATAGTGTATATAAAACTTCATATGAAGCAAAAGAAGATGCAATTAAAATGTATACTGCTGATATTGATAGTCCATTTAATAAAAGTTATATAGCTGAAGAAAGTAATTTTTCAATTGATAAAATAAGTGAATTAAAAGTAAAAGAGGATACTTTAATAAAAGTAGAAAACAATGAATTAGTTGAATATTTTGAAGGAAAAGAAGAAATAATTAATGAATTAAAAAATATTAGCGAATAATAGATTATTTAATGTAATCTATTTTTTGTAAAAAAATGTATAAATAAGAAAAAAACAATTAAAACAGATTATT
The DNA here is from genome assembly GCA_944363775.1 of uncultured Bacilli bacterium. Classification (GTDB taxonomy): domain Bacteria; phylum Bacillota_I; class Bacilli_A; order RF39; family UBA660; genus Pelethosoma. Next base: position 9,366 of record CALVVE010000029.1, read on the forward strand.
ATTTTGATATAATAGACAAGAAGGTGAAACTAATGGAAGGAAAGAATAATAAAAAAATAAAAAAAAGTAAGAAGAAAACTCAAACTTTATTTAAAACAACAGATATGCTTGGTTTAATTATTATTACATGTATAATAAGCTTATTTGCTGGTGCTTTTTTTGGGACACGTTTTTTAACAAACGAACATGAAAGTGAAACATATAAGGTATTAGATCAAATAAAAGATGTATATGTTGATATAAAAGAGAATTATTATAAAGAAACCAATGATGAAGATTTAATTAATGGTGCAATTAATGGGATGATTGCAGCTTTAGATGATCCTTATGCAACGTATTTGACTGATGATAATTCTAATTCTTTTGATGCACAATTACAAGGCTCATATGAAGGAATAGGAATAGAAATATTTAATAATACAGATGGTGATATAGAAATACTTACAGTTTTTGAAAATACATCAGCTGCAAAAGCTGGATTACAACCTGGGGATATTATTATTGGAATTAATGATGAAGATGTTAGTAAACAAAAGACATCAGATTTAGTTTCTAAAATTTCTGAATTAAAAGATGATTCATTTACAATTAAAATTTTAAGAAATAGAGAAGAAAAACAGCTTAAGGTTACTCGTAAAAAAGTTGAATTGACTTCTGTTACTTCTAAAGTAATTAATAAAGATAATAAAAAAATTGGTTATATAAATGTAAGTATCTTTTCACTAAATACATATTCTCAATTTAGTGAACAATTAAAAAAATTAGAGAATAAAAAAATTGATTCATTAATTATTGATGTAAGAGGTAATACAGGTGGACATTTATCAACTGTTGATGATATTTTATCTCTATTCTTAGATAAAAAACATGTAATTTATCAGATTGAAACAAAAGGTAAGAAAGAAAAATTTTATTCAAATGGTAAAGTTACAAAAGAATATCCAATTGCAATACTAACTGACAGTTATAGTGCGTCAGCTTCAGAATTACTTGCTATTTCATTAAAAGAAGAATATGGAGCTGCTACAATCGGAACAACAACTTATGGTAAAGGAACTGTGCAAGAGTTAAAAACTATGGATAGTGGAGAATATAAATTTACAACTAAAAAGTGGTTATCACCAAAAGGAAATTGGATTAATGAAAAAGGTGTTGAACCTACTATTGAAGTTACATTAGATGAAAACTATTATAAAAATCCAACTGAAGAAAACGATAATCAACTTCAAAAAGCAATAGAATATTTAATGGAAAAATAAAATACTAAACATATTGTTTGGTATTTTTTTAATTTTATTATATAATGGAAAAGAAGGAGTGATGAAAGTGAAATTAGAAAAAGGTGATAAATTACAAATTCAATGTTATAAACATAATGGTAAAATTCATCGCTCATGGGATGAAGCAGTTGTTTTAGATATAAAAAAAGATTATATAGTATTTGGAAATAGCAAAACAAATGTAATTGAATCAGAAGGAAGTTATTGGCGAACTAAGGAACCGGCTATAATGTATTTTTTTAAAGACAGATGGTATAACATAATAGCTCAGTTAAAAAAAGACGGCATATATTACTATTGTAATATTGCATCACCATTTGTGATTGAACAAAATACAATTAAATATATAGACTATGATTTAGATCTTAGAATATTTCCAAATGGTAGCTATAAGATTTTAGATAGACTTGAATATAAATATCATAAAAGAATTATGAAATATTCTAAGGAATTGGATATAGTTATAAATAATGCTTTAAGTGAGTTGATTGAATTTTATAAAAGTAATAATTTAATATTTAATTCTGATATAAACAATAAGTATTATAAAACGTATTTAGACTATAAAGAAACTAAATGAATTTAGCTTCTTTTTTTGTAATTTTTATATTTCTGTTGCATATAGTATATTGTGGTAGAAAAAAATTACAAAAAAGATAAAAAAAGTCTTGAAATTTAAAGGTAAATAGTATATAATTGAAAACGTTGGCAGAAA
>CALVVE010000030.1 GCA_944363775.1 uncultured Bacilli bacterium
AATAATAAATTATGTACAGATTTTAATAAGCACGCTTCTTCAGATCCGTCATTTAAGGGAATAAAAAAATTATATAAAGAATCATCAATCGAGGCAAATAAAATTTCAGATGAAATAATTAGAAATACATATCGAGTTTTATTAACAAGAGGAATAAAAGGCTGTTATATATATTGTGTTAATAAAGAATTAAATAATTATATAAAAGAACAAATAAATAAATTTAAATAGAATAAAAAATATAAGATAAATTATTTTATAATATGGCATGATTTTATTGTAAATTCATACAAATATTATTTAAAATAATTAAAATTTAGTTAGTTATTTAAAAATAAGTAAAAAAAACAAAATTTTACAAGAAAAAGAAAGAAATAAAAAAATTAAACACTATTTAAAATTTGAATTTGTTTTCTCCTAAGTTTTAGTTGTTGGTTTGATTTCTGCAGAGAACATCATTATTTATTAATAAAAAGTAAAAGTTGAAAAAATACAAATAATAAATTTAATTTGTTTTTTTTGTGTTATAATATTACCCGAGGTGTTATTATGTTTAAATTAAGAGATAATGTAGTAAAATTAAAAAGTAGTGAATTAAATTTTAAACAACGTATGTATAAGGAAGAAAGTATTGTAACAGTATCTATTATGGCTGATTTCTTTCCAATTGTAATTGATAATTCAGTTATTAGTGGGGGAGTAGATATTAAATTAGATTTAACTGATTTAAAAAGTGTTCATGAGCTAGTTAATAAAAAATATAAAGGAAAAGTTGGTTATGTAACAATTTCTATTAATAATCATGGAACTTGGGAATATAAAAATATTGAAGATTTTAAAATATCTTTTGGTAAAATAAAAGATAATGAAATTAAAACTACTTTTAAATGTGAAGATATAGAGTTTACTTTAAATATTACAATGGTTAGTTTATATACAACAAGTAGTAGTAAAGAAGAGTTAGAAAAAAACTTTGATTTAAGTGATTTTTATGAAGAACCTATTGTTAGTACAATAAGTAATCGTAAGATAAGTAAATATTTTATAAAGTAAAAAAGAGTTTTAAAGCTCTTTTTTTGGTTTATCAAAATTAATTAAGTATTCATCTGAATCTAATAAATTTCTAATTTCTTCTTTCTCATTATCACTTAATTTATCACTATTTTTTAAATAATATATATCATTAATAGAAACGTTATAAATTAAAGAACAAGCAAATAAATTAAAAACCATTCTTTGACTTAATAATAATGATTCTTCTTTTTCTTTTGTTAAATCTTTTTTTAAATAAACATCATCAAAATCAATTAGTTTTAAATCTTTATTGTTATATAAAATATTATCTTCGTCAATATCACTATAAATAAAATAGTTATTAGTAATCATTAAATATTCATAAACTTGTTTAATTATTTCTATTTTTTGTTCTTTAGTTAATTTATCTTTATAAGAACTTAATGGTTTATAATTTAAATCATAATTCATACTATAACCAACATATTTATCATCTTTAAATAATACTTTATTAGGTTCAATACAAAAAGGTATAGGATTTAATAAAAAGAATTGATGCATCTTCATAATATTTTTTTGTTTATTTTCTGGAATTAATTTTAATAATTCATTGTTATATATAAATAAATTAGTATCTTTAAATTTTGGTAATGTTTCTAAATTTATCTCATCTAAATTAATACTTTCAAACATATCTATGTTCCTTTCTTATCTAATCATATCACATTTTTATAAATAAATGCAAAATACATGATATACTATAAATAGAAAGAAGGTGGGATTGTGGTAAATCTTTATGTAAAAAGTGAGAATAGTTTACTTACTAGTTTAATTACGATTAGAGATTATATTAATTATGCGAATTCTTCTAATATTAAAGTATTAGGGCTTGCTGATGAGAATTTATTTGGATTAATGAAATTTTATAATTTATGTCTTGAAAATAATATTAAACCTTTAATTGGTTTAACTATTAAATTTAATCATCAACCAATTGTTTTATATGCGATTAATGAAGATGGTTATCACAATCTTTTAAAATTAGCTACTAAAAATAGTGAAGGTGAAATTAATGTTTCTGATTTGGAAAGTTTTAGTGATAATTTAATTTGTATAGTACCTAGAACTTCACTTGATGTAATTAATATTATAGATAAAATATATCGTTATGTTTTTATTGGTTATAGTACTTTACAAGAAAGAGAAGAAATAAATATTAATTTACCAAAAATATTCTTTAGAGAAACTTTATGTATTAATAAAACTGATACTCCATATGTAAGTTATTTAGAAGCAATTAGAAAAGGAATTACAATTGATGAAGTAAAAGTTTCTAAAGTACCATGTCATATGTTTAATAATGATTTTGAAATTCCTAAAGAAGATATAGAAAATATAAATAAAATAGTTGATATATGTAATGTTAAGATAAGTCATGAAAAAGATTTATTACCAATATATAATTGTCCTGATAATTTAAGTAGTTATGATTATTTAAAAAAATTATGTGTAATTGGACTTCGTAAAATATTTGGTGATAAAGTAAGTAAAGTTTATCAAGAACGTTTAAAATATGAATTAGATGTAATTAATAAAATGGGTTTTTGTAATTACTTTTTAGTTGTATGGGATTATGTAAAATATGCGAAAGAACACGATATTTTAGTAGGGCCAGGACGTGGAAGTGCAGGTGGTTCTTTAGTTTCTTATTGCTTAAATATTACAACTATTGATCCTATAAAATATGATTTATTATTTGAAAGATTTTTAAATCCTGAACGTGTTACAATGCCTGATATTGATATTGACTTTGAGGATGAAAAAAGAGAAGAAGTAATTAACTATTGTATTAATAAATATGGTGTTAAAAATGTTGCCGGAATTATTGCCTACGGAACTCTTGCTTCTAGACAAGTACTTAGAGATGTAGGACGTGCTTTAGATATTGAACTTAGTGAGATTGATAACATTTGTAAAATGGTTGATACAAAATTATCACTAACTAATAATTTAAACACTAATAATAATTTAAAAAAATATATTAATTCTAATAAAACTTATCAAAAATTATATAAGATTGCGTTAAAATTAGAAGGATTAAAAAGACATACTACTATTCATGCCGCTGGTATTGTTATGTGTAGGTGTGAACTTGATAAAGTTATACCATTATATAAATCACGAGATAATTTTTATTTAACTGGTTATTCAATGAAATATTTAGAACCATTAGGTTTATTAAAAATGGATTTTTTAGCTTTAAAAAATTTAACTTTAATTCATAATATTTTAAGATTAATAAAAAAATATGAGTTTATTGATATAAACTTTGATAATATACCACTTGATGATTATGAAGCAACTAATATTTTTACGACAACTAATACTGTTGGAATATTTCAATTTGAGTCTAGTGGAATGATGAATTTCTTAAGAAAATTAAAAGCTAGTTCATTTGCTGATATTAATGCCGCTATTGCTTTATTTAGACCAGGACCAATGGGAAACATTGATACTTATATAAAAAGAAAACAAGGAAGGGAAAAAGTAGTTTATCCTGATCCTAGTTTAGAAAGTATTTTAAAATCAACTTATGGAATAATTATTTATCAAGAACAAATTATGCAGATTGCAAGACTTATGGCTAATTTTACTTTTGCAGAAGCTGATTTATTAAGAAGGGCAATGAGTAAGAAAAATCATGAAATTATAAAAAAAGAACGCGAGCGTTTTATTAAACAAAGTATTTTAAATGGTTATAGTGAGTTGATTAGTAGTAATGTTTATGATTTAATTGAAAAGTTTGCTTCTTATGGTTTTAATAAAGCGCATTCTGTAGGATACTCAGTTGTTGCTTATCGTATGGCTTATTTAAAAGCTCATTATAGTGTTTATTTTCACACATCACTTTTATCTAATGTTTTAGGTAGTGAGATTAAAACTAAAGAATATATTTATGAATGTAAGAAAAATAATATTAAAGTTTTAAAACCAGATATTAATATTAGTAGTTCTGTTTATACAATAGAAAATAAAGCTATAAGAGTACCACTAACACTTATTAAAGGACTTGGTATGAAAGCAGTAGAAACAATTATAGAAAAACGTAATGAACGAAGTTTTACTGATATTTATGACTTTTTATGTAGGTGTTATGGTAAAAGTTTAAATAAAAAAGTTGTTACTAATTTAATATATAGTGGAGCTTTAGACTGTTTTAATATAAATAAAAGAACACTTATTGAAAACTTAGATTTAATAATAAACTATGCTGAATTAATTAAAGAATTAGATGAAAGTTTAGTTGAAAAGCCAGTTATAACAAATTATCCAGAATTTTCTAGACAAGAATTAATGAACTTTGAAAAAGAATTATTTGGTTTTTATTTAAGTAATCATCCAGTTACCGAAGTTCGTAATAAATTAAATTTAAATATTACTATAGGTGATATACCTGCTTATTTTGATAAACGTATAAATATTATTGTTTTAATTGATAAAATAAAAACTGTAAATACTAAAAATAATGATGAAATGTGTTTTATTGTAGGTAGTGATGAGGTAAAAACAATGGACTTTGTTTTATTTCCAAGAACTTATCAAAAATATCACAATTTATTAGAAGGTAGTGTTATAAAAGTTAGTGGAAAAGTTGAAAAAAGATTTGATAAATATCAAGTTGTAGTTGATGAAATAAGCGTGATTGCTAGTTGACAAATGAAGATATTTCTTGTATTATTAATATGTAGGATATCGAGGGTGAGTTGAATGAAAAAGGATCAAAAAAAGATTGTATTATTAATTTTATGTGGGTTATTAGTAGGTTTAGCACTTGGTTATAGTGCTATGCAAAACACTTTAAATATAAAAGGTACTGCTAGTTTAAATCCAAGATGGAATGTAAGAATTAAAGATATTGTAGAAAAAGAAGTTAATGGTGCTGAAACAGTTAATGTGGGACGTACTAGTGATACAACTGCTTCTTTTACAACTAATTTAAATAAACCTGGGGCATATGCTTTATATGATGTTACAGTTGAAAATGTTGGAAGTTTAGATGCTAAATTAGATAGTTTAGCTGGACTTGATATTGCTAATGTTGATGCTCCACAAAATGTTAAATTTTCAGTTGTAAATATTAGTACAGGAGATGTATTACTTGCTGATACAGAAAAAACATTTACTGTTAAAGTAGAGTGGGATATAAATAATCCAAATACCATGGTAGGTTCTAAAACATTAACTCTAGCTATTAATTATGTACAAGCAGATGTTTAAAAACATCTGTTTTTTTATAAATTAAAACAAAAAAAGAACGGCTAAGCCGTTCCAATAAAAGAATAAAAAGGGGTTGGCTAGTGTGATACTAGCTCCAATTCGCATAACCGAATTGGTGCTTTATATATTAACCGATAAGTGTTAATTTGTCAATACTTTTTTTAAAAAAAATTATAATTAATTGTAAAAAACGTTGACTACAAAACTTATGTTCGTTATAATTGATGTATATGGAGGTTTTTATGAATATACTTGATTTACCTAAGTTAGGGCCTAAAACATATGAATTATTAAAAAAACTTGGTATAAATGATATAGATGATTTAATAACTTATTATCCCTTTAGATATGAAATAATAAAATATTCTAATATAAGTGAAGTAAGTAATGGAGATAAAGTTATATTTGGAGGTATTATTGAAAGTACACCACAAGTTTTTTATATAAAAAAGAGTTTAAATAGATTAACTTTTAATTTTAATAGTAATGGACGTTTATTTAAAGTTGTTATTTTTAATCGTGCTTTTTTAAAAAGTAATTTAAAACTTGGTAAAGAAATTACAGTTTTTGGTAAAATTGATTTTTTACATAATCAAATAACAGCTAGTGATATTTGGTTACACCCTCTAGAAAAAGAAGAAACAATAGGTATTTATCACACTACTTATGGATTAAGTAATAAACAACTTAAAAGTTTTATTGATAGTGCTTTAGAACTTGATTTTAATATAGTTGATTATATACCTAGTTATTTAAGTGAAAAATATAAGTTTTTAAATAAAAAAGAAGCTATATATCTTTTACATCATCCTAATAATATTAAATTATTAAAACAAGCATTACTTAGAGCTAAATATGAAGAATTATTTATATATATGTTAAAGATGAATGTTTTAAAACAAAATAAAAATAAGAAGACTGGTATTAAAAGAGAAATAGATGAATCTAAAATACTTGCGTTTATTAATAATTTACCATTTAAATTAACTAGTGATCAATTAAAAGCTATTAGTGATATTAAAGATGATTTAACTAGTCCTTATATTATGAATAGATTATTACAAGGGGATGTCGGTAGTGGTAAAACAATTGTTTCAATTATTTCTATGTATATGAATTATTTAAGTGGTTATAGTAGTGCTTTAATGGCACCAACAGAGATTCTTGCAAGACAACATTATGATAATATTAAAGATTTATTTAAAGATACTGATATTAAAGTAGAATTATTAGTAGGTAGTATGAAAAAAAGTGAAAAAACTAGAATTTATAAATTATTAGAAGATGGTAGTATTGATATAATTGTTGGAACACATGCTTTAATAAGTGAAGGTGTTAATTATAAAAATTTAGGTTTAGTTATTACGGATGAACAACATCGTTTTGGGGTTAGACAACGTAGTATGTTAAAAGATAAAGGAATTGAACCAGATGTTTTATATATGAGTGCAACTCCAATCCCAAGAACATATGCCTTAACTATCTATGGTGATATGGATGTAAGTAGTATTAAAACAATGCCTAGTGGAAGATTACCTGTTATTACAACTATAAAGAAAAAGAAAGAAATGAAAGAAGTTCTAACAAGTGTTTATGAAGAATTAAAGAAAGGTCATCAAGTCTATGTAGTTGCTCCATCAATTGAAGATAGTGAAGATACAGTAATGGAAAATGTTGAAGAACTTGAAAAAAACTTTAATAAAGCATTTGGGAAAGTTTTTAAAGTTTCGGCTTTACATGGAAAAATGAATGATTCAGAAAAAGAAACAATTATGAATGACTTTAAAGATAATAAAATTCAAGTATTAATAAGTACAACCGTAATTGAAGTAGGAGTAGATGTAAAGAATGCAACGATGATGGTTATCTTTGATGCTAATCGTTTTGGATTATCCCAACTACACCAATTAAGAGGTAGAGTAGGTAGAAATAGTGAACAATCATATTGTATATTAATAAGTGATTATGAAATAGAAAGATTAAATGTATTAACTAAAACAAATGATGGATTTAAAGTAAGTGAAGAGGACTTTAAATTAAGGGGTAGTGGGGATTTATTTGGTTCAAGACAAAGTGGAGACTTATTATTTAAAGTAGCTAATATAAAACAAGATTTTAATATATTATTAAAAGCTAAAGAAGATAGTAATGAATTCTTAACTAGTGATTATTTTAAAAATAATACATATCCAGAATTAAATAAAATAGTAAAAGATATAAGTTATCTAAATTAGTAAAGTGAGTGTAAATATACCTTTAAAAATGATTGACATATATTAAAAAGACTGTTATATTTAATGTAGCGTGAGGTAAGATATCACGCAAATATTCTTACGATCTAATGTGAGGATATAAAACCCCCTGAAGCTAAGGCTATTGCCTTAGCATTTTTTTTATTATTCTTTTATTTTTTTATGCTATAATTAATACAAGAAGTGTTAAAAACAAAAATTAGAGAACTTTTGATTTTATATAAGGAGGGTATTTCAATGGTTGAATTGAGAAAATACTTTTATCAAACATATTATAAGAATGAGTATTATGCACATATGTTTCAAGATTTGTTACTTTTGAATGATCATGGTGATGAGTTGTGGATTTATGATGAACAAGATGCAATAGATAAGTTTAAAGAATTAATTAAACCATATAATCCAAACAATTTAATGATAGATGCAAAAAACGATATTTACTTTATATATTTATGTAATTACTTAAATGATGTAGGTTATTATATAGAAGAGTTTCCTACTTTTTTAGAAAGGCCAACAGAAAGATGGAATCTTTCATATGATAAAGTAAGAAAAAAGATAATTGAAAGAGATGGATATAATGGAAAAGTTGCTTGGAAGGATAGAGAAATTTTTGTTGACAATCTTAAATTTATTAAAAAGGATAAATATGAAATTTCTGATAAAACGTCTAATATATTAAAAACAATATCCACAAGAGGTGCAGAATTTAATAGTATGTCAGCGGATGAAAAACTTGAGGCAATATGTAATAGTATAGAATATCTTTTAAAACCCGAAAAAAAAAGTGATAAATTTATTGTTCTTGATTATTCAGATACTGAAGGATATTTGTCTGATGAGATTGTAAAAGGATACAGAAATAAATTAGAATGTTTTAGACATTCTACAAAAGATGATATAAATAGAAGAAATTATTATACAGAATTACAAAAAGATTTTTTAATAAGTTATGGTTTGTTAATAATTAATTATATAGCTAGAAAAAGATCTGATGTTTGATAATAAATAAAAAAACATAATAAATGGAAGGTGAAATATATGAAAGAAAAATATATTGAATTAGCAAAAGAAAAATTTGTTGGAAAGGCGTTAGATTTAGTTTTAGAACAAATAGAATTATTTTATAATAAAGATGAAGTACTATTAAATAAATATGAAATAGGGGAAGATGTAAAATTAAAAAAAGGTACATTTTTACATGGAATATTTGGTGAGATTGATACTTTAAATTATGTTGTTGAAAATGGATTTATATCAGTAGATTTTACAGATGGTTCGAGAATTAATAAAATTTCAAATAGCGTAGGAATGTGGAATATAAAAGAAGATATGACATTAAGAGAGTATATTGAATTATATAGTGGTTTTACAGTAAGTTATTCAATAGGTAGAGGTCCAGATAGCAAAGGAACAGTAACAGAATTAATACCATATCATAAATTTGATGAGTATACAGAAAGAATAAATAATGATGAATCAGTATGGATGTACTGGGGTGATCAAACAAAAGAGGTTAGATTTATGCCAAGTCTAGTATCAGAGAAAAAACAAATAGGATTTATTCTTAATATGGGTAGTGAATATGCCAAGAAAATGGCAAAAAACGATGTATGGAATACAGAATTGGATGAAAAAACGTTGGAACCATTTTTAGATTATAGATATTATCCTAAATTTTTAAATGAAAGATTTAATCGAAATGCTTTAACAACAGATAGAGAAAGTGCAATAATCTTTGGATTACCTAGTAAATTAATAGAGGGAATATTAGTTGGAAGAAAAATAGAAAATGATAAAGAAAAATTAAATCTTATTAAATCAAAATTACCAAATTGCTATATATGTAATTTAGATGGTAAAGTTATAGTAGGTAATAAATAATTTTATATTAAAAGATGATTAAATAAAAAAATATTTTTATAAGAAGACAAAGGTGGAGTAATAATGGTTAAAGTAATTGCATTTGATTTAGTTGGTGTTTTAGTTACAGAAAGAGATATTTATTTAACAGAAGAAGAAGATAAATTAGAAAGAATGTTTGGAAATAATATTAATGATTCTGAATATATGATAGAAGCAAAGAAAATAATTGATAATGAGTTAACTTTAATAAAAACTATTGAAGAATTAATTAGCAAATTATATAAAGTAAAAGATGAAAATTTATTTAAAAAAATAAAAGAAAAACATAATGATGTAAAAATTATTATAGCAACTAATCATGTATCATTTGTTAAAAATTTTATTAATAAAAAATTTAATAAAGATTATTTAAATGATATATTAATTTCTGCTGAAATTAATAAGATAAAACCTAATTTAGATTTCTATAATTATATATTAGAAAAATTTAAATTAGAGCCAAAAGAATTATTGTTTTTAGATGATAATATTGATAATGTTCGTGGTGCTGAAAAGTTAGGTATTAATACTATCAAAGTAAATAAAGATACTGACTTATATAGTGAAATATCTAAATTCTTAGATGTTAAATAAAAACAAAAGAAGTCAAAGTTACAATTTGACTTCTTTTTATAAATCTTTTTTTACTACTATTCCATTAACAATATTACCAAATTTATTCCATGTAGTTTCTTCATAAATTTTAAATCCAAGTTGTTCAAATATTTCTATACCAGGTCTATCTTTTTCAAAATTATCATATAAAGATTTTATACCATTTTTCTTAGCGTATTCACATAATAATTTTAATCCTTCTTTAGCATATCCTTTTCCACGTTTATTTGCTTCAATGACTATTCCACATTCATATCTATTATCATCTTTATTGTATTGATAGTTGACATATCCTACGAATTCATTAGTATTTGTATCTTTTAAATATGCAAAGAATCTATTTTCATTAATTCTTTTGTTATAAATTTCTAACCATTTTTCTTTTGGAAAATCAATACATCCAGTATCGTAGTGATATCCTAAATAAGAAACATCATAACCAGCATTATAACTCATTGTATCTTTATCGCTTTGAATTTTTTGTTCATACCAATAATCTTCTAATTTAGGTATATAAAGTTGTAACATATGAATCATCTCCTTTTATCTATTATATCATTAAATATAATTATTTTATTTATTTAAAATTTGTAAATACATACAAGTAAAAACACTAAAGTTTTATTTGAATAATAATGACAAATAAAGACTTTTTTTGATATAATGTTAACAACGGAGGTTCTAGAATGTCAGAAAAAGAATTAGATTCAAGTATAAATGAATATATCGAAACAGAAACACCTAAAAACTATGTAAAACAATTAGAGTGGGATATGGCTATTGGGCTTCAAGAAGTTGATAACTTAAAGCCATCTAAGTATTTAGAAAAGTTGTTACAAGAAAATGTTACAGGTGAAAAAACAATTTATGAAGTTGAACATGAATTAAAACAATATTATGTAGAAAAAGATAAAACTGATAAAACAATACAAGAGGAATTTGAATGTGATTTAGTTTCTACTAGAATAGTTCAATTATTAGAAGATGATTACTTTGAGTTATCAGTAGATTATATAAAATACATTCATAGATATTTATTTAAAGATATTTATGAATTTGCAGGTGAATTTAGAAAAGTGGATATTTCTAAACACGAAAGAATCTTAAATAATGATTCAGTTGCTTATGGTGATTATAAATTATTAGAACAATCATTAGATTATGATATATCTTTAGAAAAAAATAAAAAATATGAAGAAATGAACATAGT
>CALVVE010000031.1 GCA_944363775.1 uncultured Bacilli bacterium
TATTTTTAATCAATTAATCTTTGATTTTATTTGCCTCGAATGATTATTCTATATATAATTTTTTTATTCCCTTAAATGACGGATCTGAAGAAGCGTGCTTATTAAAATCTGTACATAATTTATTATTTTTGTAAAACATATCCTCTCCTATAATAACACCTACATAATCAAACTCTAATCCCTGAACAGAATGAATGCATCCAGCTTCATTTATTGAGTCATCAATTACAAAAGTTTGCTTCGTCCCTAAATTCCAACTAATTCCATAATCTCCAATTATAATATCATGATAATTTGTATTGTTTATTTCTTTTTTATTCCAATTCCAGCAATAACCAGAAACAATTCTTGCATTATTATTTTTTCTATTCAACTTTTTAATTATTTTATCTAATTCTTGTATAGTATCACAAACACTAATATCATAATTAATTTTTTTATTGTAACTAAAATTAATATTTAATAAATAATCAATGAATTCTATATAGTTATTCGAACCATTACATCTAAATTGTGAAGTTAATTTAAAATTTGTTACATTTGCCTGTAACATATTAGCCCATTTTTGAATTTCTTTTTTACTACCTATATCATTTAAATGTACTTTTTGATTTTCATCTATAAAAAATATTGAACATTTTGATGAATTAATTATTTCCTTAATTTGATTTTCACCATAATTACTAAATAATCCTGATTTTTCGGTTAAGCAATGTGCTTCATCCACAATTAAAACATCAAATATTTCTTTTTTTACATCAGTAAATGATCCAGAGCTTTTAAACAAATTATCAATGCTATTATTATTTAATGTTCCTTTCAATTTGTATGAATAAATGACTCTAGGAGCAGTATTTCTAGAAACATATTGACATATTTTACCACTTTTAGTTAATTTTGCAAGTAAATTAACCGCTATTATTGATTTTCCTGTTCCTGGTCCGCCTTCTACTATTATTACATTTTTTTCATTTTTTTTAATTAATGATAATATTTCTTCATAAATTAAAATTTGATTATCAATTAATTTAAATTCATCATTACCTTCAATTAAACTTGCAATATTTTTTTGCAAACTTTTAGAAGGTAATAATTCACTTGAATCAATTTCTTTTATTATTTTACAATCATCACCATATATAATTTTATCATTAATATAAGTAATCAAGCTTATTTCATCATCGACATAAAAAATTGGAGTTTCTTCTATTAATCCCCTAAATTTATCATCCAGTAATGGATCATTATTGCAATGATGATAATTATGTAAAATAGAACACGAGTCTACTATAATATTATTACTTTGAATATTTTTGTTAAAGTCATTTAAAAGGGACATATATGACCATGCTTGATATGATGGGTGAATAACTTTTTTCATTCCATGATTTATGTAAGTTTCCACCAACATTTCACTATCTTCTACTCTTTTTACGTTTGACCATTGCTTCAATTCAATAACAATACATCTTTTGTTTCTATTTTTATCAAATCCAAACAACATACAATCAATTCTGCTTGATGTCATAGGAATATTATATTCTAATACAATAGTTGCATCATTTGGAATTTTAGATTTTTTTAAAATATAGGATATGTAAATAAGAGAATTTTCCCAAGATTTTTTTTCAGAACTACTAGTTCCTTTATACAGTTCTTTTTTCTTAAGGTGTTCTAATAAATTTGCAATTTTTCTATTTGTTACATTTCCAACAAATTCTTTTATGTTCGAACTGTATAAAATCATTTTTACTTCCTCCTTAAAGTTTTACTTAGCTTTACACAATTATACGTTAAATATTCACCAATTATAAATCGATGATTATCAAATTTTTTAATACTTCCATATTAAAATTTTCTGGCCAGGTTAAATTTGAATATCCCATAATTTTTTGATATGTTCCAATACTTTTTAAATACTTTAAAAACATTTCATATGAATTGAATGACATGAGAAATCTATCTCTACTGGATTTTAATGGATATAATCCCGCAGAATTTACAATTTCATCCATTTCCTCGATACTAAATCTTCCAACTGATTTATCATCATATAGCACTTCTGATAAATATTTTTTCCCCAGGAACAGAAAATATAATTTTACCATCTTCACTTAACATATCTTTTGCTTTTCTTAAAGCTTCTATTGGGTTATCCATATGGTGCAATACATAACTAAAAATAATTATATCATAATAATCTTTAAAATTATATTCCATAAAATCATTATTGACAAAACTTACCATGTTATTTCCATTAAAAATTCTATTTTGCGATAAAGAAATCATATCATTACTAATATCCAATCCCATTAAATGGCATGCTGAAAAACTACTATCTATTTTTTTTAACATCTTTCCTGTCCCACAACCTATATCTACAATATATAAACCGTTACATGCATTAGCCATAATTTCTTCTTTAATAGGTTTTTTTGTACCATAATAAGAAACAAACTCAGATTTTTGATCCCATTTTTTTGCAATATCACCTTTAAAAGCTTTTTCGACTCCTTTTCTTCGATACATTCATTTAATCCACATATCATTTTATCAATTAATATTAAATTATTCTTAACCAAAAATTTACATTCCCCACCATTTTTGAAATGATTTATACAAAAATATATTTCATTTAACGCTTTATCAATATTATCATTTACAATGACATAGTCAAATTGTTTTGCTACTTTTAAATTTTGAATATCATTTTTAATTCTCTCCCTCGACCTATCTTTTCTTCTACTAAATAAAACTTTAGAAGATGTTGGTAAAATTAATATTGTACATGTTTCGCTATTTTTCTCTTTCATTTGTAATGCTCGATCTGGTGTTATTTGAAATATAATGTTTTTACTAGTCATTATATTATCTATATCTTCTTCTAAACTACCATAATAATTTCCCCAATATTCTTTAACGTTAAACATTTCTCCTAACAACATTTTGTTCATAAATAATTCTCTATCATAAAAATAATAATCAAAACCATCTATTTCACCTTCTCTTGGCATTCTTGTTGTACATGTAGTAAATTTTTAAATTTTTCATCTTGTAAAAGTAACTTAGTCTAAGTACTTTTTCCAGCACCACTTGAACCACTAAATACTATATTCATAAATATCACTCCTTAATTTTCCATATACTATAACATAAATTTATATACTTTACAAATTATCTCAATTAATCTATTAAAAAATAAGCAATTACTTGCTTAAATCTATTTTTATTTCTTCTATTATATGTCCAATGTTTCCCTCACCAGCATATTTGGCCATATCAAAAAAATTATCGTTAATAGGAACTCATTCTAATTTATTTACTTCTTCAATTAATTCTACTTCCTTATTTAATATTCCATAATATACTTCTAATTCTTTATTCCACTTACTATATGTTAAATTCATAAAATGTACCAATGATACATCTTTCTTAGTAATATTAGTTTCCTCTTCTAATTCTCTATAAGCTTCATTTAATCCATCATTTTCTTTTTCTATTTTACCACCCACTAAATTATACATTCCCATATAAGGTTCCTTTGTTCGTTTACACATTAAAGTTTTTTCAAAATCTTTGTTAAAGATTACAATTACATTCATCTTTTTCATAATTATTACCTCATATTTTGTTATAACACAAAAACTAGAACATTTCTATTCTAGTTTATTTTGCTTAAGAATTGTTGTAATCTTTCCGTTTTAGGATGTTTTAAAACTTCATCTTTATCCCCATCTTCCAAGATTGCACCTTGATCCATAAATATTATTCGACTAGCAAAGTTAGCTGCAAAATTAAGTTCATGTGTAACTACAATCATTGTTATATTTCGCTTTGCAACTTCCATAATTAAGTTTAATACTTCATCAATCATTTCTGGATCCAAAGCACTTGTAGGTTCATCAAATAAAATTACTTCCGGATTCATCATAAGTGTTCGAATAATCGCAATTCTCTGTTTTTGTCCCCCACTAAGATCACTTGGATAAGCATCTAACTTATCAGCTAACTTTATTTGTTTTAAATATTCTAAAGCTTGTTTACGAGCTTCTTTTTTAGTCATTATTTTATTTAAAACAGGAGCCAAAGTAAGATTATCTATAACACTTAAATTATCAAATAAGCAGAAATTTTGAAAGACCATACCAATCTTACCTTGAATATCTTTATAACTTTTAGGAGTTAATTTAACCCCTTTATATTCAATATAACCCTTAGTTGGTGTTTCTAATAAATTTAAACATCTAAGTAAAGTACTTTTACCACTACCACTTGGTCCAATAATAACTACTTTCTCGTTTTCTTTTATTTCTAAATTAATTTTCTTTAATACTTTTACATTATCAAAATTTTTTACTAAATTAACAACTTTATACATGATTTAACTTCCTTTCAATAACTTTCATTATTTTAGATAACAAGAAAGTTAAGAATAAATAAATTAATGCGGATACAATTAATGGGAAGAAATAATTATAAG
Organism: uncultured Bacilli bacterium; assembly: GCA_944363775.1. Classification (GTDB taxonomy): domain Bacteria; phylum Bacillota_I; class Bacilli_A; order RF39; family UBA660; genus Pelethosoma. Next base: position 4,481 of record CALVVE010000031.1, read on the forward strand.
TTCGTGATGAAATAATATCTGAAGCTTTAATTAATTCAATAATTCCAACATATCCGGCAATTGAAGTTTCTTTCACTAAGGTAATTACTTCATTTCCTAAAGCTGGGAATATTTTAGCAAGAGCTTGTGGGAATATTACATAACGTATTGTTTTATAATAATTTAAACCTAAAGTTCTTGAAGCTTCTCTTTGTCCTTTATCAATTCCTTCAAAACCGGCTCTAAATATTTCTGATACATAAGCTCCTGAGTTTATTCCAAATGTTAGAATACCAATTATTATTGGGGCTATATTAAATGATTTAAAGATAATATAATATAAAATCATTAATTGTAATAGCGTTGGTGTTCCACGAATAATATAAACATATATATCACATAATTTACTTAATATTTTTAAGTGTCCAGTTTCTCTATTGTAATCACGAATTACACTTGTAAGAACTCCTAAAAATAGTCCTAAAATAATTGCAAAGAAAGATATAATTAATGTATAACCTAATCCTTCTAAGAAGAATAAATAACGATCTTCAACAATAAATGTTTTCTTAAATGAATCTACAAAATTATCAATAAAATTAGTACTACTTGTAGTCTCTTCTTGTTTTAAATGTTTAATAACATATTCTTCAATTTTACCTTCTTCATTTAATCTTTCTAAAACATTATTAATTGAATTTAAAAGTTCTGTATTACCTTTTTTAACAATCATTCCATATTTATCTTGAAATAAAATACCATCTAATATTTTAAGTTCACTATTTTCTTTTACTATTTCTAAAGCAGGTGCTTGATCCATAATTAAAGCATCAGCTTTTTTTGCTTTAACATCTTCAACAGCTGATAAATATTTTTTATGAGTTACTAAATTAGCATTAGGATAGTTTTCTGATACATAAAGATCAGATACAGTTCCAAGTTGTGTAACTAAAGTTTTATCACCAAGCTCGGCAAATGAAGTAATTGGACTATCTTTTCTAACAACTACAACTTGATTAGAAGTAGTATATTCAATTGTAAAATCAACTTCTTTTTTACGTTCTTCTGTTACACTAATTCCAGCTGCTGCAAAATCAGCTTTACCACTTTTAACTTCATTTATAACAAAATCAAAAGATACATCTTTAACAACTAATTTTTTATTTAACTCTTTAGCAATTTCATTAGCAATATCAATATCAACACCAACTATTTCACCATTATTATAGTATTCATATGGTGCAAATCCGGCTTCTGTTACCATAATAAGTTCATCTTGGTTTTTGGTGCAAGCAGATAAAAAGATTAGTGAGATTAAACTTACTAATAATATTAATTTTTTCACATAACACACATCCTATTCTTATATTTAGAATATCATATTTGCAAGTATTTGTTAAGTAAAAAATGTAAAATATAAGAAAATTTACTTTTAATAGACAAAAAAAGAAGCCATAGCTTCTATTTATTTAAGTTTTCTTCAATTGCAACGGCAACAGCAACAGTAGCTCCAACCATTGGGTTGTTTCCCATTCCAATTAATCCCATCATTTCAACATGAGCAGGAACTGATGAAGAACCAGCAAATTGTGCATCACTATGCATTCTTCCCATTGTATCTGTCATACCATAAGAAGCTGGTCCAGCAGCCATATTATCTGGGTGTAATGTACGTCCTGTACCTCCACCAGAAGCAACTGAGAAATATTTTTTACCTTGTTCAATGCATTCTTTTTTATATGTTCCAGCAACTGGATGTTGGAAACGAGTTGGATTAGTTGAGTTACCTGTAATTGATACATCAACACCTTCTAAATGCATAATGGCAACACCTTCACGTACATCGTTAGCTCCATAACATCTAACTTTAGCACGTTCTGTATCACTGTATTTAATTTCTTCAACGATATTTACTTCATTTTTATAGAAATCAAAATCAGTTTTTACATAAGTAAATCCGTTAATACGAGAAATTACTTGTGCAGCATCTTTTCCTAAACCATTTAAAATAACTTTAAGTGGAGTTTTACGAACTTTATTAGCAGATTTAGCAATACCAATTGCTCCTTCAGCAGCAGCAAATGATTCATGTCCAGCTAAGAAAGCAAAACATTTAGTATCTTCTGATAAAAGCATACTAGCAAGATTTCCATGTCCTAAACCAACTTTACGAATATCAGCAACAGAACCTGGAATACAGAATGCTTGTAAACCTTCTCCAATAGCAGTAGCTGCTTCACTTGCTTTAGTAGCACCTTTTTTAATTGCAATAGCAGCTCCAAGTACATAAGCCCAACAAGCATTTTCAAAACAAATTGGTTGAATAGATTTTACTATTTCATATGGATCAAAACCATTTTCTTTACAAATATTTCTTGCATCTTCAAAATCTTTGATTCCATATTTTTCCATAACTGGTTTAATTTGGTCAATTCTTCTTTCATAACTTTCAAATAATGCCATAATTACACCTCCCTTGGATCGATTTTCTTAACAGCTTCAGCAAATCTTCCATAAGTTCCACTTGCTTTTTCAATAGCTTCCATCGGATCCATTTTAGCTTTAATATTATCCATCATTTTTCCTAAGTTAACATACTTATAACCAATTATTTCATCATTTTCATCTAAACCAATTTCAACAATATAACCTTCAGCAAGTTCTAAGTATCTTGGACCTTTTTCACGTGTTGAATAAATTGTTCCAACTTGTGAACGATGTCCCTTACCTAAATCTTCTAATCCTGCTCCAATTGCAAGACCACCTTCAGAGAATGCTGATTGACTACGACCATAAACAATTTGTAAGAAAAGTTCACGCATAGCAGTATTAATTGCATCACATACTAAGTCTGTATTTAATGCTTCTAAAATAGTTTTTCCAACTAATATTTCACCAGCCATAGCTGCAGAATGAGTCATTCCACTACATCCAATTGTTTCAACTAAAGCTTCTTCAATAATTCCATTTTTAATATTTAATGTTAGTTTACATGCTCCTTGTTGTGGTGCACACCAACCAATACCATGAGTAAAACCTGAAATATCTTTAATATCTTTTGCTTTTACCCATTTTCCTTCTTCTGGAATTGGTGCAGGTCCATGATTAACACCTTTAGCAACTTTGCACATATTTTCAACTTCTTTTGTGTACATAAATTCCTCCTTATTTGCCTACATACCTATTTTATCATAATTTAATAATTTTTTAATATTTTTTTAAATATTAAAACTAAAAAAATTTAAAGTTATTTATTCTTTAAATTTTTATCTTCTAATTCATTATTAGCAATCTCATTTATAAGCACATCCATACTATCAATATCAACAAAATTATTATGTTTATCAACATAACAACTTTGTAATAAAGAATATGTTACCCAAGGTAAATGAAATTCTTCACTATATTTAGTTGAGGTTAAATTTAGTGGTAATTCTTTTATCAACTTTAAAAGTGCAATTTTTTGTTTAGTAAATAAATTTTTAGGTTTCTTTGGTAACATAATTATTCCGGTATGGTCTTTATACTTGTGATAATTATTATAGTTAGTTGTATCATACATTAAAGTATAATCATTATCCAACATCAAATGAATTAATTCCATATTTTTACCTGCTCTTTTTTGAGCTTTTTTTACTAATTTTTTATTATGAGACAATTTCTTTTTTATTGTTTCTAATAATACTTCATAATGTTTATCTAACTTTTCTTCATCATCATAAGTACAAATAACATTTCCATTTGGTTCAATTATAAATAATTTTAAATTTTTATCTTGATTAATATATGCCATAACACACGCCCTATCTATGTAAAAGACAATTATTAAAATAAACCTCTTACTAATTAATATTACCACAAGTAAACTTTTATAGTCAATAAAAATTTTTAAACATATTTAGTCATTTTTTATATTACTATAAAATAATAATATTAAATATTCAAGAACAAAAGTCAATATGCCTTTTTACTTTTAAAAGTTACTTATTTTGTCAATACTTTTTCTTTCCATTCCTCTTCTTTAAAACCAACTAAAACAAAATCATTTGTTACTAAAAGCGGCCTTTTAATTAACATTCCATGATTACTTAATAATGTAAGTTTTTCGTCCATACTCATAGTTTCTAACTTATCTTTTAATTTAAATTCTTTATATAAGTTACCACTAGTATTAAAAAATTTCTTAATTGGATAACCACTAATTTCTAAATATTTTTTTAATTCTTCTTTAGTTGGTGTATCACCAGTAATATCACGATCAATAAATTCTATATTATTATCTATCAACCATTTTTTAGCTTTTTTACAAGTTGAACATTTAGGATAATTAATAAATTCCATACTACATTCCTTCTTTCTATATTAGTATAACGTTTTATCTAGTTAATTTATATTTATCACTACCATACATGTGATATATCTTTTTATGTACTAATTCTTTTTCATTATCTAACTTATTATTTAAATCATTTAAACTTCCTATGAGAGTATCAGAATTTCCAAAAGAAATAACATCAAAATACTCTTTTTCAGCATATGGCCCCTCATAATGTATATTTCCAATCATTGAACAATATCCATCTAATGATTTATATATTTGTAAAATATTTCCATTATTTACTCTTTCTAAAATATTAGAATAGTTAGAAATATATATTACTTCATCACCACATAGTTCTTTTGGATACATCCCTTCTTCTATTTTTCTTAAATAGCCACCAATAAATTTATTATCTTTTGTTTTTCTAAATGTTAAAGTAAAACCTACATTCAATAATTCATTCATATGATACCTCCAAAATTATTATTAATTAGGTAATTTCATTATATCATGTATAAATTATCGTGTAAATGTCTTACTTATTTTTGATACCTACTTATATTAAGCAGTATTCCCATTCCAATCATCGTAATCAATAAACTAGATCCCCCATAACTTACAAACGGTAAAGTTACTCCCGTTACTGGAATCAATCCTACCACCACTGATAGATTAAGTATACATTGAAAAGCAAGACCAAATGTAATTCCAAAAGCTAAATATTTACCAAATAAATCATGCGCATTAAAAGCTATTTTAAAACCTTGGTAAATAATCATTAAAAATAAAGTACTTATAATTATTACTCCTAAAAAACCAAATTCTTCACATATAATTGAAAAAATAAAATCGGTTTGTGGTTCTGGAAGATAAAAATGTTTTTGTCTTGAATTACCAAAACCATACCCCAATAAACCACTTGGCCCTATCGCATATAACGATTGAATTATTTGAAAACCACTTCCTAATGGATCACTCCAAGGATTTAAAAATGATAAAATACGTTTTAAACGATATGGTGCAGCAATTATTAAACCAACTATTCCTACTACACCTAATACTCCTAGTTTTAAGAAAAATTTAAAACTTACACCACCAACAAACAACATTCCCATAATTGTCATTACTAAAATCATACCAGTTCCAAAATCAGGTTGTAACATTATTAAACCGAAAATAAATAAAGTAAGTCCTAAAATTGGTAGAATTCCTTTTTTTAAATTATTCATATTTCTTTCATTTTTTACTAAATATCTAGAAGTAAATATTATTAAAGCTAATTTTGTAAATTCACTTGGTTGAATACCAAAAGATCCTATTCCAAACCAACTACGACTTCCATTTCTAACTGTACCAATACCTGGTATTAAAACTAATATTAATAAAATAATACAAGCTAATAATAATTTTTTAGAATACTTATTATAAATTTGATAATTTATTTTACTAATAAAGTTTAATAAAAATAAACCTATTATAAAAAATAAACCTTGATTTTTAATAAATTTATAAGCATCATCAAACTTATATTCTGCCCAAACATTAGAAGCTGAATAAATCATAAGTAATCCAAATAAAGAAAGTAATATTATACTTATTAATAATAAATAATTAATTTTTTTATTCATAACTCACCTCTTTTATATATAAGTTACAAACATCAAAGATATTAGGGAAGCAATTAAACCAATAATCCAAAATAATTTTACAATATCTCGTTCATTCCATCCTTTCTTTTCAAATGAATGATGAATTGGCGCCATTAAAAATAAACGTTTGTGTGTAAGTTTATAATAAAATCTTTGTAAAATTAC
>CALVVE010000032.1 GCA_944363775.1 uncultured Bacilli bacterium
AACTACTTTGTTAAATATTATAGGGGGACTTGATAGTTATACTAGTGGGGATTTAATTATCAATAATGTTTCAACAAAAAACTACAAAGATCGCGATTGGGATACTTATCGTAATCATCGTGTTGGTTTTGTTTTTCAAAGTTATAATTTAATTCCACATCAAACAATACTTGCGAATGTTGAACTAGCTTTAACACTTTCTGGTGTTGGTAAAGAAGAACGTAAGAAAAGAGCTATTAAAGTATTAAAAAAAGTTGGTTTAGGTAATCAAATACATAAGAAACCTAATCAATTATCTGGTGGTCAAATGCAGAGAGTCGCAATTGCTCGTGCTTTAGTAAATAATCCAGATATCTTACTTGCTGATGAACCAACGGGGGCATTAGACTCTAAAACTAGTGTTCAAATAATGGATTTATTAAAGGAAATTGCAAAAGATAAATTAGTTATTATGGTTACTCATAATCCTGAACTTGCAAATGATTATTCAACTCGTATTGTTAAATTATTAGATGGAAAAATAGTTGATGATAGTAATCCATATAATCCTGAAAAAGAAGAGAATGTCGTTTCTAAAGATAAAAAAACATTTATGTCTTTCTTTGCTGCTTTAAATTTAAGTTTTAATAATTTACTTACTAAAAAGGGAAGAACTTTTTTAACTGCTTTTGCCGGTAGTATTGGTATTATTGGTATCGCTTTAATTTTATCACTTTCTAATGGGGTTCAAAGTTATATTAATTATATTGAAGAAGGAACTTTATCTTCTTATCCAATTACTTTAAATGAATCTAGTTTTGATCTTTCAGTTTTAATGCAAGCAATGGTTAGTATTAATGAAAAGAATGATAAAGTAGAAGATAATAAAATTGGTACAACACCAGTAATGAATAATATGTTAGAAACTTTATCTTCAAAAATGACTTCTAATAATTTAGAGGCATTTAAAAAATATATTGAAGAAAATAAAGATATAAATAATTATACTAATTCTATAACTTATAGTTATGATTTACCTATTTATATTTATAATGAGAATGGAGTTGGAGGATTAGTAAAAACAAACCCAAGTGATTTAATGACAGAACTTGGAATAGTACCTAAAAATATGACTAGTATGCAATCTTCTTTTCAAAGCTATGATATATTTACAGAAATGTTTGATAATGAAGATGTAATGAAAGATCAATATAAACTTGTTACGGGAAGATACCCAGAAAGTTATAATGAAGTAGTACTTGTTGTTGATGGAGAAAATCAAATAAGTGATTATATTTTATATAATTTAGGATTACTTGATCGTGATAAGTTAATGGAAGATTATAATAAATTATTAAAAGGCGAAAAGATTGAAGTTCAAAAATTAGATGATTATACTTATGATGAATTATTAAGCATTAAATTAAAAGCTGTTTTAAACTCAGATTTATATGAAAAAGATAATAATATTTGGAAAGACATGAGTGAAGATGAAGAATATCTAAAAGAAGTAGTAAGCAAGTCTTTAGAACTTAATATAGTTGGTATTATTAAACCTAATAAAAATGCTGTATTAAGTAATTCACAAGGTGGTATTTTCTATACTAAAGAATTAAAAGAATATATTATTAATGAAGTTAATAATTCTAATATTGTTAAAGAACAAAAAGAAAATGAAAATATTAATATTTTTACAGGAACTGAGTTTGGTGAAAAATGGGATTTATCAAAATTAACATTAGAACAACAACAAACTTTAATGAATTTAAGTGATACTGATAAAGTTTTATACATAAAAGAACTTGAAGAAAATGCGAATGCAACTTATGAATCTAATTTACAAAAGATGGGATCTGTTGATTTAAATAAACCATCTACTATTAATATTTATCCAAAAGATTTTGATTCTAAAGAAGAAATTGAGGCTTTAATTGATGAATATAATAAAAAAGTAAAAGATGATGGACTAGAAGAAAATGTTATTAGTTATAGTGATATAGTAGGAACAATGATGAGTTCAGTAACATCTATAATTGATATTGTAAGTTATGTTTTAATGGCATTTGTTAGTGTTTCACTTGTTGTATCTTCAATTATGATTGGTATTATTACTTATATTTCGGTTCTTGAAAGAACAAAAGAAATTGGTATTTTACGTAGTATTGGTGCTAGTAAAAAAGATATTTCGCGTGTATTTAATGCGGAAACATTTATTATTGGTACTTGTAGTGGTATTTTAGGTATTGGTGTTACTTTATTATTAAATATTCCAATTAGTTTAATACTTGAAGATATGTTAGGAGTTGCTAATCTTGCAAAATTACCAATTAAAGCTGGTTTAATATTAATTGTAATAAGTATGTTACTAACACTTATTGCCGGATTAATTCCTGCACGTTATGCATCTAAAAAAGATCCTGTTGAAGCACTTAGAATGGAGTAGTAAAATGAATTATGAAGTATTAAAAAATTTAAGTTATGGTATGTACATAATAGGGGCAAAGAGTAATAAAAATGTTGGTTGTGTTGTTAATACCGTTTTTCAAATAACTAGTGATCCAGTTATGATTGCCGTTAGTTTAAATAAAGAAAATGAAACAACTAAAACTATTTTAGAAACAAAAAAATTTAGTGTATCAATCTTAAATCAAAATACAAAAATTGATACTATTGGGACTTTTGGTTATAAAACATCTAAAGAATGTGATAAATATGAATTTGTAGAATATGAAGAAATTTTAGATGTACCAGTTTTAAAAGATACTAATGGTTATTTAATTTGTGAGGTAGTTGATACTAAAGAAGTTGGTACACATATTATCTTTATTTGTAAAGTAGTAAAAATGGATAAATTTAGTGATAATGAAGTAATGACATATGCTTATTATCAAAATAATTTAAAAGGGAAGAGTCCTAAAAATGCACCAACATATATAAAAGAAGAAACTAAAAAAAGTGTTTGGAAATGTAAGATATGTGGTTATGAAGTAGAAATGGATGAACTTCCAAGTGATTATCGTTGTCCTATTTGTGGAAGACCAGCAACAGATTTTGAAAGAATAGAAAAATAATCTATTCTTTTTTCTTTGTTTTGTGATATAATAAACATGTATTTGGTCCGTTGGTGAAATGGTTAACACGCACGCCTCTCAAGCTTGTATCTACGGGTTCGAACCCCGTACGGACTACCATATGTTTATAAAGATACGAAAGTATCTTTTTTCTTACTAAATTGTAAGATAAAAACTAATAATAATTTGATATACTATTGGTGGTGGTAATATGGAGTTTATATCGTTAATTAAAGATTTAGGTAATCAATCAGGTTATCTTAATATTATTAAAGTTGCATTTCTAACATTTCCTTTCTTAGCTATGTTAATTACAATTCCTTATATAATAAGTCAATATCGTAAATATGGATCTATTCATAGTTTAAGAACAGTAATTGTTTATTCTTTTGTATTATATTTATTAACTGCTTATTTTATGGTTATACTACCACTTCCAAGTATTGAAAGTGTAAAAAATTTAACTAGTGCATCTATGCAGTTAATACCTTTTAAATTTATAACTGATATTATAAAAACAACACCATTTGTTTTTAATGATGTAAGTACTTATTTAAAATCACTTGCTTATTCAAGTGTTTATGTTGTTCTTTATAATATAATATTAACAATTCCTTTTGGAATGTACTTACGTTATTATTTTAAAAAAGACTTAAAAACAACTATATTTTATTCATTTTTATTAAGTTTATTTTTTGAATTAACACAGTTATCTGGTTTATATTTTATTTATCCAAGAAGTTATCGTTTGTTTGATGTTGACGATTTAATATTAAATACATTAGGAGGAACATTAGGATATTTTATAAGTAGTATTTTATTTAAAATATTACCAAAGAGAGATGAGATAGATAAAAGATCATACGAATCAGGAAAACGAATAACTTTTTTAAGAAGAACAATTGCTTATATTATAGATTTAATTATATATATAGTTTTTGCTTTAATAACTTATTATTTTATAAAAAGTTTCTTAGTTAGTTATTTTATTTATTTTGTAATATTAACTTATTTATCTAATGGACAAACTTTAGGAAAGAAGTTTATGAAAATAAGAATTGTTACAATTGATGATAAAAAAGTTAGAATTATAAGATTATTTATTAGAGAATTTAGTATTTTATTTGTTTACTTTATTTTACCTATATTATCTATATATTTAATGAATTATATTCCAAGTAATTATTATGCATTATGTTTAATTTCAACTTTAATTTTCTTTATTATTTTATATTTAATTACACTAATAAGATTATTTAAGAAAAAACAATTAATTCATGAATTAATTACCCAAACTAAATTAGTTAGTACAATTGAGTTTGAAGAAGAACAAGAAAGCAATGAAGAAAGTGAAATTATAATGGATTTGTAAATATATATAAAATGTGATAAAATACTTTCTACTTAGGGGGCGATACTATGGAAAAAGAAAATATTTTATTTTTAATGATGCGAAGTGAATATAATATTAATAATTTTAAACCAAAAGATAATACTAAAGAATATCATATAGAAAGTAGAATGAAAACGTTAATAAAAAATGACAAATTTCTAGAACAAAATAAATTTATTTTATTAGAACTTTATCATGATTATGCAAATAAATATCCAAGAAAAGCTTTTACTTATAACATTTTAGAGTATGTAATCTCACATTCAGTAAAAGATAATAATGGTAAGTTAGATGATTTAGATAAAAAATTTATTGATATATATATGGAAGGTATTAGTAAAAGAAAGGTGAATAAAAGAAAAGTACAACATTTACACGAACTTTCTTCATTAATATTAGATGTACATAAATATATGTTTTTAAAAAATTATGATTATATGATTGCTAATTGTATTAAAGAAGAAACTAATCAAAAAGTATTTATTTTGGGATTAAATGAAGAAAAATTATTATTGGATAAAAAAGGAATTTTAAACTATATTGAAAACAATTTAATTGAATATAGAAAAAATCAAAATAAACAATTATTATTAGAAACACAAAAATATCTTTCTAATATTATTATTGCTGATAATGTTTTAGATGAACGAAAGAGTTGGACTAATCGATATTATAATAAAATGAAGGATGAAAATACTAAAAAACAAGTATATGTAAAAATAAAATAGTATTGTATATAAAAAATATTTATGATAAAATTAATTTATTAAAGCAGAAGCGAGGAAGAAGTAAAAAAATTAAGCATTATAGAGAACTCCTGGTTGGTGGAATGGAGGATGTAATATTTTTTGAACATGGCCCTCATATGCGAACAACTGAAAGATTAGTAAGTTGTTACAGGTGTGCCTGTTATAGCACGAACCTATAACTATGCAAAAGACATAAGTAGGTTAGTAAGATTAGTGTAGTAATATACTAATAAATAAGAGTGGTAACGTGATATATTCACCTCTTAGGTTTTATCCTAAGAGGTTTTTTTGTTAGGAGAGTGATATTATGAATATATTAGTAGGAATTAGTTGGCCTTTTGCCAATGGACGTTTACATATAGGGCATATTGCTAGTAGTTTATCAGGTGATGTAATTGCTAGATATTACAGGTTAAAAGGGGATAATGTTATATTAGTTTCAGGAAGTGATTGTCATGGAACACCAATTGATGTTAGAGCCTTAAAAGAAAATAAAACACAACAAGAAATAGTTGATTATTATGATTCAAAATTTAGAGATGATTTTAAACGTTTAGGTTTTTCATTTGATTTATTTTATCGAACAGATGATATAGAACACAAAAATTTTGTTAAAGAACAATTTAAAAAATATTATAAAAATAATTATTTATATGAAAAAGAAGAAAAACAATTATATTGTGAACATTGTAATTTATTTTTAGCTGATAGGTATATTAAAGGAATTTGTCCACATTGTGGAAATACAATTGATGGAGATGAATGTGATAAATGTAATAGTATTATAAATGTTAGTGATATTAAAGAAACTAGATGTGCTATATGTGGTAATAAGACTAGTTTAAAAAGTACTAAAAATTTATATTTTGCTTTATCTAAATTTACTAAAGAATTAAATAATTTAGTAACAACTCATGAATCTTTATGGCGTAATAATGCGGTTCTTTTTACTAAAAGATATTTAAATGAAGGAATACCTGACCGAGTAGCTTCACGTAGCTTAAAGTGGGGAATTGATATTCCAATAAAAGGTTATGAAGATAAAAAAATATATGGTTGGTTTGAAAATGTTTGGGGTTATGTTAGTGCATGTAAAAAATATTGTGAACTTAATAATTTAAATTATGAAGATTATTGGAAAGAAAATAAGAATAATAAAATATATTTAATTCATGCTAAAGATAATATTCCTTTTCACACAATTATTTTTCCAGCTCTTTTACTTGGAACTCATGAAAATTATAAATTACCAGATTATATAATTTCTGATGAATTTTTAACTGTTGATGGAAGTAAAATGAGTAAAAGTAAAGGTAATTATATTGCTGCCTATGAACTTTTAGATAAATATGATTCAGATATAATTAGATATTATTTTATATTAAATGATCCATCAAAAAAAGATTTAAATTTTACTTTTGAATCATTTAATCAAGCACAAAGTGAATTGATTGGTAAATGGGGAAATTTTGTAAATCGTAATTTAGCTTTTATAAAAAAATCTTTTAATGGAAAATTAGAAACTTCTAAAATAGATGAAAATATTAAAAATGAATTAATTAAAGCTTATATAGAAGTTGGAAGGTATATTGAAAGTGGAAATACAAAAGAAGCTTTAGATTATATAGTTGGGTGTGTAAATATTGCTAATAAATATTTTGATTCATTAAAACCTTGGATTTTATATAAAGAAGATATTAATAAATGTAATGAAGTATTATTTAATTGTTGTAATATTATTTTAAATATTAATACACTTTTAAAACCATTTATTCCAAATTCTTGTGAAAAAGTAAATAATTTTATAAATATTGATAATCAAAAATGGGAATATAAAGAATTAGAATTATTAGAATTATTAGAATTAAATGAATTTATAGAACCTCTTTATAAACGTTAATTTAACATTTACTTAAAAGTAAAAAAATGTTATAATGGGAAACAGAAAGAGAGCTGATATTATGACTTTAAAAGAGTTATCAGAAATTTTATTACCAAATGTAGAACATGATCGTAAATATTATGAAGAATTATATCCAGAAAGAAATTTACCTGAAGGAGCAATTGTAACTAGATATGCACCAAGTCCAACTGGATTTGTTCATATGGGAGCTTTATATCAATCTTATATTAGTTCTAAAATGGCTCATCAAACTGGTGGTATATTCTTTCTTCGTATTGAGGATACTGATCAAAAACGAGAAGTTGAAAATAGTGTTGAAATGATTTTAAAAGATTTAAAAGATTTTGGTTTTAATCCTGATGAAGGTGTTACTTTAGATGGTGAAAAAGGTAATTATGGACCATATACACAAAGTAAACGTAAAGATATTTATCAAGCTTTTGCTCGTGATTTAATTGAAAAAGGTTTAGCTTATCCATGTTTTTTATCAGAAGATGATGAAAAAGAAATTCGTGATCAACAAGCACGTGTTAAAGCTCGTATTGGTATATATGGTGATTGGGCTAGAAGTAGATTTTTAACTACGGAACAAGTTTTAGAAAAAATAAATAATGGTGAAGAATATGTTATTCGTTTAAAATCTGATGGTAACTTTAATAATAAAATAACTGTTAAAGATTGTATTAAAGGAAATATTGAAATGCCTGAAAATGATATTGATGTAGTTATTATTAAATCAGACGGTCTACCAACATATCATTTTGCTCATGCCGTAGATGATCATTTAATGCATACAACACATGTTATTAGGGGAGATGAATGGGTATCTAGTTTACCAACTCATATTGCTTTATTTAAAGCTATTGGTGTTAAGCCACCAAAATATGCTCATATTGCACCAATTTCTAAAATAGAAAATGGAAATCATCGTAAACTTAGTAAACGAAAAGATCCAGAAGCTGCTGTTAGTTATTATAGTAAATTAGGTATTCCAAAAGAAGCCGTTAAGATTTATTTAGCTACAGTTGCTAATTCTAATTTTGAACGTTGGTTTGATGCTAATCCAAACGCTGATATTAATGATTTTAAAATGGAATTTAGTAAAATGAGTAGAAGTGATTCTTTATTTGATCAAGAAAAACTTTATAATATTTCTCGTAATTATATTTCTAAGTTACCGGCAACTGTTGTATATGATAGTGCGCTTGAATATGCTAAAGAATATGATCATGAATTAGAAGAATTATTAGTTAAATATAAAGATTATTCAATTGCTATCTACAACATTGAAAGAGAAAGAAAAAAACCACGTAAAGATTATATAATGTATAGTGACATTAAAAATCAAACTTGGTATATGTATGATGAATTATTTAATCCAGAAGAGTTAGAATATGAATTTGCTAATATTAATGATTCAGAAGAAATAAAGAAAATATTAAAACTTTATTTAGAAAAATATTATAATGAAGAAGATGATGAAAGTACTTGGTTTAATCGTATGAAAGAATTATCTGATGAGCTTGGTTATGCATCAGATATGAAAGCTTATCGTGAAAATCCAGATGCTTATAAAGGAAATGTTGCAGATGTAAGTATTGTTTTACGTGTTGCTCTAACTAGTAAAGCGCAAACTCCAAATCTTTATAATTTAATGAGCTTATTAGGTAAAGATAGAATTGCTAAACGTTATAATTATTTCATTCAAAAATAACATTCATGTCAAAAAATGAATGTTTTTTTATTTGTAAAACACATAAATTTGTGTTAAAATTAATTTAATGATAGGAGGAATATCTATGTATCAAAGAAGACATACAAAAAATGTAATATTAACAGTCTTAATAATATTATCATTTGTAATGGTAATAGGTTATTCAGCTTTAAGCAGTAAATTAGTAATAAATGGTACATCAAACATTACAAGTAATTTTAGAGTTCTTTTTACAGATATACAAGAAGGAACAATGAATTCATCTGAAACAAAAGATGTTTCATTTGATGGGACAACTGCAACATTTCGAGTAGATTTAAAGAAACCAGGAAGTACAGCAGAATATATATTAACAGTAGAAAATCAAGGAAATTTAGATGCCTATTTAGAAAGTATTGAAGGAATAGATGAAGCCAATGCAGCATCACCAACATATATAACATTTAAATTAAAAGATATAACAAGATATACAAGACTTCCAGTAGGTGAATCAAAAACATTTAAAGTAATAGTAACATATGACCAGTCAGCAACAGAAATACCAACTAACTCAAAACAATTAACACTAAGACTTAATTTTGCCCAAGTTTCAGGAGAAATACCTGAACCAGAACCTGAACCAATAGAGTTAGAAGGAATGGCAAAATATTTAGTAGATAATAAATTACAAGCAAATGTATTAGATGGTGGAAATGGGTTAGTAGCTATTGGTAATACTGGAGAAATAACAATATCACCAGCACCAAGAGAATATCGATATATAGGACCAAATCCAGATAATTATGTACAGTTTAATAATGAATTATGGCGAATAATAGGAATCTTTGATGGAAAATTAAAACTAATAAGGAAAGATTCAATTGGTGACATTGCATGGTATAGTGGTAGTGTAAATGATTGGACAACTTCAAGTTTGCAAAAATTGTTAAATAGTGGTGATTATTATAATAAGACAGGTTCTTATGCATCTAATGGATTAACCGAAGAATCAAAATTAATGATAGAATTAAGTACATGGAAGCTTGGTGGAACAAGTAATTATACTTCAGCAAGTAATGGATTAGCTCAACACTTTTATGAATATGAACGCGGGACTAATGTATATAGTGGAAGATCAACCGAGTGGACTGGATATATAGGATTAATGTATCCAAGTGATTATGGATTTGCAACTAGTGGAGGAAGTACAACAAGAAGAAGTTCATGTCTAGCAAAAGAGTTATCAAGTTGGGATGATAGTAGTTATAGTGACTGTAAAAATAATAGTTGGCTGTATTATAGTTCAAGCTCTCAATGGACCATTGCCCCGTATGCCGTCAATTCCTACTTCGTGTTCGGCGTGGATAGTAGCGGTCTTGTGGACAAATACTTTGCATATCTTGGGCTTGCTGTCCGCCCATCTCTTTATCTTAAATCAAATATAGAATTTGTCTCAGGAAGTGGTAGAGAAGGC
>CALVVE010000033.1 GCA_944363775.1 uncultured Bacilli bacterium
TGAGTAGAAAAAGACATAATAAAAATGTAATATTAATGGGTTTAATAGTTTTTTCACTTATAATGGCAATAGGTTATTCAGCTTTAAGTAGTAATTTAAGAATTAGTGGTAGTAGTAATATTATTGGTGATTTTAAAGTAGTATTTACAGATATTCAGGAAGGTACAATGAGTGGGGCAACAAGTGGTACATATGAAATAACTGCACCTACAACTGCAACTTTTAGAATTGCTTTAGAAAAACCAGGAAGTAGTGGAGAATATTTAATAAAGGTTGAAAATCAAAGCAAATTTGAAGCAATTGTAAATAGTATTAGTGGATTAGATGAGGCAAATGCAACCGAACCAACTGATATAAAATTTAGTGTAGAAGATTTAAATGAAGGTGATACTTTAAAACCTGGAGAAACTAAAGTTTTTAAAGTAAAAGTAGTTTGGGATAGTTCAGCTACAGAAATTCCAGAGAATAGTAAAAGTCTTACTTTGAGTGTTAATTATCGTCAAGGTAATAAAGGTGATGCAACACCTCCAACTAATGTTAGTTTAACAAAGGGAGATATAACTGAAAATTCTATTCAAGTTATTGCCAGTGCTATAGATGAAGAATCCGAAATAGTTAAATACGAATTTAGTAATGATGAAGGAAAAAGTTGGATTGATAATGGAAATAATACAACATATGTTTTTACTGAATTAGTTCCAAGTACTAATTATAATTTACAAGTTCGGGTTACAAATGCTGATGGGCTTCAAACAATTAGTGATACACTTGTAGTGTCAACATTAAATAAACAATATAATGTTGGAGATGTTATTTATTATGACCCTATAAATGGTACAAAATGTAGTGCTGGTAGTGAATGGACTACTAGTAATACAACTTCAACTTGTTATAAATGGAATGTAATTAGTAGTAGTTTATCAAGTTCTAATACAGTTGATGTACTATTAGATCATAATTTAGAAAATGCTGTTGCATGGGGAAGTTCTGGAAATTCTAGACCTAATAATTTATTAACTAATTTAGATACTAAAACAAGCTCTTGGCAAGTAGAAACTTTAACTAGTAGTGATAATGATAATATTACATTTTGTAGTTTATATGATGCAATGTTAGGTTGTCTTGACGAGGAATCAACATATGAAATTGAATACGAAGGTAAAAAGGCTAAAATACTTTCTGCTCAAGCAATTACTAATATAACAGGTGATACAACGTGGAGTCCATCAAATCAAAGTAATACAGTATATTCACAATATAGTTGGTTATATACTAATTTAAATTCATCACAAACAACTTCATTTGTTCATTATGGTTATTGGACAACTTCTAATTTTACAGCAGGTGATGGTTATGCTTGGGTTATGTCGGATAGTGGTAAATTAACTTATGACTCAATTACTTTTAGTAGTAGATATGGTATTAGACCAGTTGTAAGATTATTGAAAAGTAATATTTGATTATTACTTTTTTCTTTCTTTTTTCACAAAATTGTAATATAATTATAATGGAGGTTGGTTATGAATGTAGTTGATTTAATAATTGTTCTAGTTATATTAATAGGAGCAATTATTGGTTTTAAACATGGTTTTACAAGACAATTAGTTTCATTTTTAGGGATATTAGTTATTACTGTAATTTCCTTTATATTTAAAAATTATATTTCTGTTATTTTATATGAGAACTTACCATTCTTTAGTTTTGGTGGAATATTTAAAGGAGTAACAGTACTTAATATTTTAGTATATGAAGTAATTGCTTTTCTAATAATATTTAGTGTATTAATGATTATATTTAGAATAGTATTATTGATTACTAAAATATTTGAAAAGATTTTAACATTTACAATAATACTTGGAATACCTTCAAAAATATTAGGAGCAGTAGTTGGAGCAATTCAGTATTATATTATTTTGTTTGTAATATTATATATTTGTTCACTACCATTCTTCACAAATAATATTTTTAAAGAAAGTGGGTATGCTAAAAACATATTAAATAATACACCAATACTATCAAAAAATATTTCTAAATCAATGGCTGTGTTTGAAGATTTTGAAGAATTAAAAGAAAAATATGAGGTTGTAGATGATGCTAATGAATTTAATTTAGAAACATTAGATTTATTCTTAAAATATAAAGTTATTACAGTAGAATCTACAGAAACATTAATTGAACAAAAAAAATTAGATATTAAAAATATTGATAGTGTATTAAATAAATATAGGGAGGAAGAAATAAATGAATAATTTTAATGAAGAAATCAAAGATGGAATAGTATTAGTTGACTTTTATGCAACTTGGTGTGGTCCATGTAAAATGCAATCACCAATTATTGATAGTTTAAAAGAAGAAAGAAGTGACATCAAAATAATGAAAGTTGATGTTGATAAAGAAGAAGATGTTGCAAGAACTTATGGTATTATGAGTATTCCAACATTAATGTTATTTAAAGATGGAAAAGAAGTTGCTAAAAATGTTGGTTTTATGCCAAAAGAAGTTTTAACTAATTGGATTAATGAAAATAGATAACTACAATTTTTGTAGTTTTTTTGTTATAAAATGATAGTTAGTAGCTAGTAAATTAAGTTTATATTTTGATAATAATCAAATATTTTTTTAGTATTAATATAAAAAAGTCATAACTTTGGTGTTATGGCTTTTATTTTATTTTTCTTAATTTAAATTTTATTTTATTTATTAAACTATTATCATATTCTTTAAAGTCTTCATATATTCTTTTAAATACTACTGGTAAATCTTCATAATTCATAGTTAAAACATTATAAAAATTTTGTAGTTCTTTTAATTTTACTTCTTTAAGCTGATTATTTTGTTTTTTAATTAAATATTGTTCATTTAAGTTAAATTTTAATACATAAGTTGAATTATTATTTATATCATAAACATTAATTAAATAATATGAGTTATGGAAAAAAAGTTCAATACTTTCATTTGTTAAAACTTTATTAATGGTAGTTTTTAAGTTTTGATCACTTTCTATTTTTTCAAGTAAATTAACATTAGTATCTAATTCAGTTGCAAAGTGAGTTGTATTATCCAATCCTTTTTTGGTTTTAACTACATCATTACTTTTTAAAATTGTTAAATTTTTTCCGTTCTCATCAGTAATATTCATTTGTATATCAAAACTATCTTCAGCTTCTGTTATTTCAATTGGTTTTTCATCAGAAAATTCTAAAAAAGATTCATCCATTTTTTCTTGAATTATTTCTTCTTTATGTTTTACAATTGCTTCTTCAATAGTATCTATTTCATCATTGTTTTTAACTTCTTCACTATATTTTAAATTAAGTCTTTCTTTATAATAATTTAATAGTTTAACAAATTCATCGACTGTTAATTGTTTTGTTTCTTTCATTTTTTTGCCCCCTTTTAAAAGTATATGACTTTTAAAAATAAAAGTAAAGAATAATACGCTTTTTTTCATCTTTTTTTCACAAATAAATACAAAATATTGTATAATGTAATTGGTGATTAATGTGCAGAGATATTTTGCTTATAAAAAAGAAAATGATAATTTTATTTTAGAAGAATATGATACTCATCATATAACTAAAGTAATGCGACTTAACATTGGTGATTTTATTGAAGTTGTTTATGATTCTATTTGTTATGAATGTGAGATTGTTAATGTTTCTAAAAATATAATGGTTAAAAAAATTAAAGAAATACAAAGATTAGAAAAAGAGTTTGGAGAAATAACTTTGGTTATACCGGTTTTAAAAGAATTTAAAATGGATCTAATATTACAAAAAGCAACCGAACTTGGAATTGATAATATTATTCCGATTCGAACTGAAAGATCAGTTGTTAAAATTGATAGTAAAAAAGAAGAAAAAAAGTTAGAAAGATGGAAGAGTATTGTTAAAGAAGCAAGTGAACAATCTAAACGTTTAACGATACCTAATATTTCTAATATTAAAGATATAAAAGATTTAAAAAATATTGATGGTGATAAAATAATTTGTTCTACTAGAGAACCTAAAAATAATCTAAAAATATTTTTGCAAAAGCATAATAAGTATGATAAAATGTTATTAGTAGTAGGTCCTGAAGGTGGCTTTACTTTAAAAGAAGAAAATACTTTTATGGAAAACGGTTTTATACCTGTTACTTTAGGTAAAAATATTATGCGGGTTGAAACGGTGCCACTTTTCTGTTTGAGTGCTATTATGTATGAATTTATGGAGTGATAAGATGGATAGTAAAATGTTTGTATTAATAATTTTAATTGTTGCTTTTGTTCTTTTAATTTGTTGTTTTGTTTATTTATCTTACGCTAAAAAACAACAAGAAAAATATGAAGAAAAGTTAATTAAAGAAATAAAGAAAAATAAAGAAGTTGAAAGTCCTAAAGAAGAAGTGAAACCAAAGAAAAATCAAGTTGATTTAGAAGCTATGTTAGAAAAAATGCAACAAGATTTAGAAGGGCAAAATAAAGATAAAGTTGCCAACTTTGAACAAGAACAAGAAGATACTTCAATTATTAGTTATAAAGAATTAAAAAAAGCTGTAGAAGAGTTTGATGAAAGTGAAGAATTAGCTCAAGAAGAAAGTCCTATTTCAGTACAAGATGTTCTTGCTATGCGTAAAGAAGAAATAGAGAAGCAAGAAGATCCAATTCTTTCGATGTTAGATAAAAAGAGTAACTCTAAAGAAGCTAAGAAATTTCACAATACTGATTTTATCTCACCAATCTATGGTAAACAAGAAACTAAAACTGAATATCCTAAAGTTCCTGTTTATGAAGAACAAGAAGAAGTTTTAAGTGTATTAAATGATGATACTTTAGAAAGTGAAAAGTTTTTAAATGAATTAAAAGATTTTCGTAAGCAATTATAGAAGGTTGTGATAACATGAGTTTTAAAATATTAACACTAGGTTGTAAAGTAAATACTTATGAATCTAATGTTATGCGTGAATTACTTTTAAAAGAAGGATATAAAGAAGTAGGGCATAAAGAACCAGCTGATATTGTAATAATTAATACTTGTTCAGTTACTAATGTTGCTGATCAAAAATCACGAAAGATGATACGTAAAAGTGCAAAAGAAAATCCTAAAGTTTTATGTATTGTTGGATGTATGAGTCAACACGAATATGAAACACTGGAAGAACTAGATTGTATTGATATATTACTTGGTAATAGTGGTAAGAGTAATATAGTTTTATATATTAAAGAGTTTTTAAAAACAAATAAGAAAATAGTTGATATAAAAGATTTAAATGAAACACCTTTTGAAGATATGAATTTAGTTAATTTTAATCAAACAAGAGCTTTCGTAAAAATTGAAGATGGTTGTGAAAACTTTTGTACTTATTGTATTATTCCATATACTAGAGGACCTGTTAAAAGTAGACGTATAGAAAATATTTTAGAAGAAGTTTGTGAACTTGTTAGGCATGGTCACAAAGAAGTTGTTTTAACGGGAATTCATACTGGACATTATGGAAGTGATTTAAATGATTTAACTTTAACTTCACTTCTTGAAGATTTAATTAAAATACCAGGATTAGAACGTATTCGTATTTCTTCAATTGAGATGAATGAAATAACTAGTGGTATGTTAAAATTAATGCGCGATAATAAAGTTTTAGTAAGACATATGCATATTCCTTTACAAAGTGGAAGTGAAGATATTTTAAAAGCTATGCATCGTAAATATACTAAACAAGAATTTATTGATAAAATTAGTGAAATTAAAAGTTATATGCCTGATATTTCAATTACAACTGATGTAATAGTTGGTTTTCCAGGTGAAACTGAAGAATTATTTAATGAGACAATTGAAACAGTAAAAAAAATTGGCTTTGCTAAAATTCATGTTTTTCCATATTCTAAACGTAATGGAACCGTTGCAGCTACTTTAGAAAATCAAGTTCCCGAAAATATAAAAAAGGAACGTGTTCACAAATTACTTAGTGTTTCTAAAGAATTAGAAAATACTTATATGAATAAGTTTATTGGAAAAGTTATTACTTTTTTGCCAGAAATAGAAAAAGATGGATATATTATTGGTCATACTGGTAATTATTTATTAGTAAAAGTACCAGGAACTAAAGATGATTTAAATAAGATCATTAAAGTTATTTTAATTAGTAATGAATATCCATATATGAAAGGAGAAATATATGCCGAAATTTAGTATTATAGTACCTGTTTATAATGTTGAAGATTATATTGAAAAATGTTTAGATTCTATTTGTAATCAAACACTTGAAGATTTCGAAGTAATTGTTGTAAATGATGGAACTAAAGATAATTCAGGTTATTTTATTGATGAATTTGCTAAAAAGGATAAAAGAATACGTTCATTTAAAAAACGTAATGGGGGATTATCAAGTGCTCGTAATTTTGGTGTAAAAAAAGCTCGTGGATCTTATATACTTTTTGTTGATAGTGATGATTATATTGAAAAAGATTTATTAAAAAAACTTAATACAGTAATTGAAAAAAATAAAGATTTAGAGTTAATTCGTTTTCAAATAAATGAAGTTAATGAATATACGGGTATAACTAAAAAGTTAGATAGTACAGTTTTTGATGTTTGTAGTGGGGAAGAAGGATTTGTTAAATTAACAACTAATTCTTTATTAGAACCAGCTTGGGCTTATGCTTATAAAAGTGATTTCTTTAAAAAATATAATTTTATGTATGCCAGTGGTAAGTTACACGAAGACTTTGGTTTAACACCATATATAATTGTCAAAGCAAAAAAAATGTGTTCTATAGATTATTATGGTTATAATTATTTAATTCGTGAAAATAGTATTATGACTAGTGCTAGTGAAGATAAATTAATTGCTCGTGCTAATGATACTTTATATCACTTTGATAATTTATTAAAGTGGATTGATGAAGATAAAGGTGTTAGTGAGGACACAAAGAAAGTATTTCGTAGTTTTATTGCTAACGTGTTAATTTCTAAATCCATTATTGTTCCAAAAGCTTATTTAAAATTTTATATTAAAGAATTAAAGAAAAGAAATATTAGTAAATATTTACTTTCAAATAATATTCCAAGATTAGTAAAAAAATTAGTTATTAAATTTGATTTAGATTTATATATAAATAAAGTTGCTAGAAAAATTAGTTAGGAGAAAAATTATGCCTAAAATTAGTGTTATTGTACCAGTTTATAATGTTGAAGCTTATTTAGAAAGAAGTTTAAATAGTTTAAAGAATCAAACATTTAAAGATTTAGAATTTATTATTGTGGATGATGGAAGTACTGATGGCAGTGCTTCCATCATTAAAGAATTTGTTAAAAGTGATAAACGTTTTAGTTACCATAAAAAGAAAAATGGTGGTTTAAGTGATGCCAGAAATTATGGTATGAAGTATGCAACTGGTAAGTATCTTGCTTTTTTAGATAGTGATGACTATATTGACTTAGATTTATATGAAAAGATGTATAAAAAAGCAAAAGAAACTAAAGCTGATGTTGTTGAAGCAGACTTTATTTGGGAATATCCAAATAAACAAGTAAAAGATATTAGTAAAGTAACTGATTTAGGAAGATTACTAGTTGATATTAGAGTTGTTGCTTGGAATAAACTTTATAAAAAATCTTTGATTGATAAAATAGGTGTTAAATTTTCTAAAGGACTACGTTATGAAGATGTTGATTGGTGCTATAAAATAGTTCCTTATATAAAAACATTTGCTAGTGTTCATGGTACATATATTCACTATATTCAAAGACCAAATTCTATTGCTAATACACAAAATGCAAAAGTTAGAGATATTTATAAAATATTAGAAAATGCAATAATTTTTTATCAAGAAAATAATTTACTAAATAAATATTTTTATGAATTAGAATATTCTTGTTTAAGAATTATTTATGGTAGTTCTTTCTTAAGGGTTATGGGAATTAATAATAAAAAACTTAGAAATAGTATTATTAAAGAAGGAACTGATTTTTTAAATAAATATTTTCCTAATTATAAAAAAAATATTTATTTATTAAGTGATAAAACAAAAAAGAATTATTATTATAGAACTATTAATTCTTTTACACTTCCAATATACATAAAACTATTTAGATTATTAAAGAAGGTGAAGTAATGAATATAAAGAAATTTAAGATTGAATACTTAATTTATCTTTTCTTATTACTTACACCTTTTTTAGATAGTTTAAGTTTTATTTTTAGATATTATTATCCAAATAGTATAATTAGTCCAACAACTATTATTAGACCAATTATACCTTGTATTTTATTAATATATATTTTTATAAAAGATAAGAAATCAAGAAAAGATTTATTTATTCTTGGAATTATATATTTAGTTTATACATTACTTCACTTATTAACATTTAAACATTATTATACAGAATTTAATGCAGGAAGTATTTTTAGTGAATTACAATATAATTTAAATTATACTTATATGATTGGTTTATTTTATGTTTTAGTTTGGTTTATTAAACAAAAGAGATTACCAGATTTAAGGAAATATATAACTTTAATGTTATCTTGTTATTTAGTATTAATATATATTTCAATTATAACTGGTACTTCAAGTACAACTTATTTAGATGGAGTAGGTTTTAAAGGTTGGAATGCTTCTGGAAATGGGTTATCCGCACTATTAATATTAGGTTTTGGAAGTATTTTTACATATCTATTAAAGTATATAAAAAAATGGTATATTATTTTGTTTATTTTAAGTTTATTTATTTTTTTAATTGTTTTATTTGGAACTAGAACAGCTTTATATGGAAGTGTTTTAATAGTATTTATTTATGGATTATGTTATATATATGATTATGTTTATATAAAAAAATCAGTTAATTTAAAGAAATTTGGAATTATTCTTACAACTATAATTATTTTAATAGGTTCAGTTTTAGTAGGGGGAAAGAATTCTTTTAAAAGACGAGAAAATATTAAAGAAGTTGGTAGTGAGATGATTGATCCACTTACTAATGAAGAAACACATTTAACTGGTGATTTAACTAATTTTGTTGTACAAATTAAAAATGATAATTTAGATATAAGTTTAAGTGATGAACAGATTAATGCATTACTTAAGACTTATGATAAAGCAAATGAAATAGAATTACCAAATAGTAATCGTAGACTTCAACAATTAATATATCAACACTATTTATATTTAGAAGAATTTTCAATTGAAACATTTTTATTTGGTACTGGTTACTTAAATAATTATCCAGAATTAACTTTAGAAATGGAATTACCAGCTTTCTTATATAACTTTGGAGTTATTGGATTAATCTTATATTTAGGACCATTTATATTTATTATAATTAAAGGAATTATTACTTTTATTAAAAAACGTGGAATAGTTAGTATTAATTATTTAATGTATTTTATATGTATTGTTTTAAGTTTATTTTTATCATGTTTAACAGGATATGTATATTTTTATGTATCATCTATGTTAGTAGTTTTAATGTTATATATTTTATTTATAGGTGAGGAGGACAAGTTATGAAGAAAATAGTATTTGGAATTACTGGACTTACTTTAGGGGGAGCAGAAAGAGTATTAGTTGATATTGCCAATGCTTTAGTAGATGAATTTGATATTACTATTTTAACTTTATATGGTAAGGGCGCTTTTAGTAAAGAATTGAATAAAAAAATTCATTTAAAGACAATTTATAAAATACCAAGAGATGAAATGAATAAAGCTTCTAAATTAAAAGTTTCACTATCTTTAATTAATCCAATTACGCGTAAAAAAATATATAACAAATGGATTAAAGATAAATATGATGTTGAAGTTGCTTTTTTAGAAGGTCCAATGACTTGGTTATTTTCGGAATCTAGTAAAGCAAAAAAAATAGTTTGGGTTCATAATGATATTAAAGCTGTTTTTGGTGATGGTTTTAAAGCTAAATTAAAAGAAAAAATAAATAAAAAAATGTATGATAAGTATGATGATATTGTTTTTGTATCACAAGATAATTTAGAAAAATTTAAAGAATGTTTTAAAGAAAATAATAGTCGTAAACATGTTATTTATAATTATATAAATAAAGATGTTGTAATTAATAAATCTTTAAAAGGCAAAGCTTTAGAAATAAAAGATGACTTACCAAGTTTTGTACAAGTATCACGTTTAACTGAACAAAAAGCCGTCCTAAGATTAATTGAAGTACACAAACATTTAAT
>CALVVE010000034.1 GCA_944363775.1 uncultured Bacilli bacterium
ATCTTCGTAGTACAGTTGGAATATTTACTGAAATATTTGATTATTTAAGATTATTATATGCACGTATTGGTGTTCCATATTGTCCCGTTCATAATAAACCAATAAGTAGTCAAAGTATTGAAGAAATGACTAATCAAGTTTTAAATTTAGAAGAAAGAACTAAGATTAGAGTACTTAGTCCAGTTGTTTATGGTGAAAAAGGAACACATGTAGATTTAATCGAAAAGTTACGTAAAGATGGATTTGTTAGAGTAAAAATAGATAATAATGAATATGATTTATCAGAAGAAATTAGTTTAGAAAAAAACAAAAAACATAATATTGAGGTTATTGTTGATAGATTAATTATTAAACCAGATATAAGAAGTCGTTTATATGAATCAATTGAAACAGCATCTAAACTTGCTCATGGTAAGGTTGTAATTGATGTTATTGGTGATGAACAAATTGTAATGAGTGAAAGTTATGCATGCCCTGATTGTTATTTCTCACTTCCAGAATTAGAACATCGTATGTTTTCATTCAATGCTCCATATGGTGCTTGTCCTGATTGTAAAGGTTTAGGAATAAAACTAAAAATTGATGAAGACTTAGTTGTACCTGATCGTTCTAAATCATTAAATGAAGGAGCAATAGTTACACTAAATACTGGTGATGGAACTAATATTAATGGTATTCAACTTGATACTGTTTGTAATTATTATGGAATTGATAAAGATATTCCAGTTAAAGACTTAGATCCAAAATTATTTAATATTATTTTATATGGCTCTCCAGATTTATTAGAGTTTAATTATGTTTCTAAGAATGGTAATACAAGAAGAACTACTGATTATTATGAAGGAGTTATTACTAACTTAGAAAGACGTTATATGGAAACTAAAAGTGGTTGGATTCGTGAATGGATTGAAAATTATATGACAGAACTTACTTGTCCAACTTGTAAGGGTGCAAGGTTAAATAATTCTGTTTTATCAGTATTAATTAATCATAAAAATATTTATGAAGTAACTAATTTTAGTATTAGAGAATTATATGATTTTTTAACTAATTTAAAATTAACTAAAGAACAAATAGAAATATCTAAATTAATTATTAAAGAAATTAATTCACGTTTAGAATTTTTAATTAATGTTGGATTAGAGTATTTAACACTTTCTCGTAGTGCTTCAACATTATCTGGTGGGGAAGCTCAACGAATCAGATTAGCTACGCAAATTGGTTCACGTTTAACAGGTGTTTTATATGTTTTAGATGAACCAAGTATTGGACTACATCAAAGAGATAATAATAGGTTAATTAATTCTTTATTAGAAATGCGTGATTTAGGTAACACTTTAATTGTTGTTGAACATGATACTGACACTATGCTTGCCTGCGATTATTTAGTAGATATTGGTCCAGGAGCTGGTCTTCATGGAGGAAATATAGTTGCTGAAGGTACACCAGAAGAAGTAATGAAGAATCCTAATTCTTTAACTGGTAAATATTTAAGTGGTAAAGAGAAAATTGAAGTACCAACTAAAAGACGTAAAGGAAATAAAAAATATTTAGAATTAAAAGGTTGTAAAGAAAATAACTTAAAAAATATTAATGTTAAATTTCCACTTGGTACATTTATATGTGTAACTGGAGTTAGTGGTAGTGGTAAATCAACTTTAGTAAATGATATTTTATATAAAGCAGTTTCTAATAATTTATATAAAGTTAAAGAAAAACCAGGTAAATTTAGAGAAATTAAAGGTTTAGAAAATATTGATAAAGTAATTGATATATCACAAACACCAATTGGACGTACACCAAGATCAAACCCTGCAACATATACAGGTGTATTTGATGATATTAGAGATGTGTTTGCTAATACTAAAGAAGCTAAAATACGTGGATATGAAAAAGGAAGATTTTCATTTAATGTAAAAGGTGGACGTTGTGAAGCTTGTTGGGGAGATGGTGTAAAGAAAATTGAAATGCACTTCTTACCTGATGTTTATGTACCATGTGAAGTATGTCATGGAACACGTTATAATAGTGAAACATTAGAAGTTAAATATAAAGGAAAAAGTATTTATGATGTTTTAGAAATGCGTGTTGAAGAAGCTTATGAATTCTTTGAAAATGTTCCAAAGATAAAAGCTAAATTACAAATGTTAATGGATGTTGGATTATCTTATGTAAAACTTGGTCAACCAGCTCCAACATTATCAGGTGGTGAAGCAGGAAGAATTAAACTTGCTAAAGAATTACAAAAGAAGCCAACTGGTAAAAGTTTATTTATTTTAGATGAACCAACAACCGGATTACATAGTGATGACATAAAAAAATTATTAGTTATCTTACAAAGAATAGTAGATAACGGAGATACTGTACTTGTTATTGAACATAACTTAGATGTTATAAAAGTAGCTGATTATATTATTGATTTAGGTCCTGAAGGTGGTAATGGTGGAGGTACTATTGTTGCTAAAGGAACACCTGAAGAAATTGTTAAAGTAAAAGAAAGTTATACTGGACAATTTTTAAAAAATTTATTGACAAATTGTTAACTTAACTATATACTTATTATAGTAGGTGACTGATATGTTAAAAACAGAAAAACAAAAAGTAATTATTTTTGTATTATTAGGAGTAATTGTAGGAATGACTGTGGGTTACTCAGCTTTGTCTTCGATACTAAAAATTGAAGGTGTTTCAAAAGTTACTGGTAATTGGGATATTCATTTTACAACTATTGATGAAGGTACGATGGTAGATGCTAGTAATGTAAATGCTGAAATAACAAATCAAACAACGGCAACATTTACAGTTAATTTGCAAAAGCCAGGAAGTAGTGCAGAATATTTAGTTACCGTAAAAAATGGTGGTAGTTATGATGCTGTTGTTGATAGCATAACAGGAGTTGATGAGGCAAATGCGGCATCACCAACAGATATTATTTTTGAAGTAAGTGATATCGACGTTGGTACAGAACTTAATGCAAGTGGTGAATTAACTTTTAAAGTTAAAGCTACTTGGAAACCAGAGTCAACTACAATTGTTGATAGTAATAAACAAGCTACTATTTCTGTTAATTTTGTGCAACAATAAAAATAGTTTTAATTACAAAACTATTTTTTTATTTCATTATTGGTTTTTGTTTATATTCTGCTTCAATTAACTTTTGTTTATCATCTTCATCTAATATAGAAGCATAAACACAAGCAGCTCGAAGTTCTAAAGATAACATATCATTCATTTTTGTAAAATTAGTAATAATAGGTAAATTAATTTGTTTTTTATAAGTTTTTAAATATAATTGCCCATTAGAAGTAAAACCTAACACACGAATATATTTAATCTTTCGCATATCATCAGCTTCATCTTTAGTAAAATTACAAAGTAAATGAACTAACATTCTTGATATTTTTTGATATGTATAACGTTTAGTTTTAATATTTTCAATTAATTCTTCATAACTTTTAGACATTACTATAAATTTTTTAAGTCTTGCTCCTAGTCCTTCATCAACAGTTTGATACATATCTAAATCATTTAATTCTGTTAATATTTTAAATTTTAAGAAAGGATAGTAATTTTCAATTGTGTGATATGGTTTAATAGCTTTTAATGTTTCTTTGGGAACATAAGAACTAATATCTTGTTTTTTCTTTAAAGCAACTCTAATACTAGTTGCACTACTAATTTTTTTATCTAATTTAGTACTGTGATAATTATTAGTTCTTTTAATACAAATTGGTTCAATATTAGCTTTTTGTTCAATTATTTCTCTTACATAACTTAATCCTAGTATATCATTAGGAGTATCAACTGTAATACCAGTTAAATTAAATAGCGCTTTAGATAGTGAAGTAGGGTAGTTTAATCCTTTATCTAATAATTTTTTAACCTCATTATCATATTCTTTATTATTTAGTTGAGTATTAGCTAAAGTAATAATCTTTTCAATATCACCAGATTCACTACCAAAAACTAATTTTTCTACATGTAATGCTTTTAATAAAGAAATACTTCCATAAGCAAATATATCAGCGCTTTGAGTAGCAAATGGAAAAGGAAGTTCAACTACTAAATCAATACCATATTCTAAAGCAATACGAGTTTTATCCCATTTATTAATTAAACTAGCTTCACCACGTTGTAAAAAGTGTCCACTCATAATTAAAATAATTACATGATTTGGAAATAATTTTTTTACTTGATTAATATGATATATATGACCATAGTGAAATGGATTATATTCACAAATAATTCCTACTGCTTTCATAACATCACCATTACTATCTTAACACATTTTGACAAAATTTTAAAATGTGATATTATATTTCCCGAGGTGAGGCTATGGTTAATCCAACTATTACAATAAATGAATATATAAATTTAGATAATGAGCAAAGAAGAGAAGCTTTTAATGAATTAGTAAATAGGATTTTAATTGTTCATCCTGAATATTCACAAATTAGTAAAGAATCTAATACATTAGATTTAATCGAAGATATAAAAGAAGAAACTAAAGATTTAAAACTTATAAAAAATAAAAGAAGATTTTTTTAATAAATTTGCTTTTTTTCTTATTTTTTCGTATAATGTGAACGTGGTGATTTTATGAAATTTGATCTTACACGTTTAAAAAGTGGTATTGATACTTTTATTCCAGTTGATATAGATTATGAATTTACTAAAGAAGAATTAGAAAATTCTGATTTATTAGAATTAAATAATGTTCATATTAGTGCATCTATAACACGAAATTCTTTTGATGAATATGAGATAAATGGGAGTATTACTGGGGAAATGATCTTACCATGTTCAGTTACTTTAAAACCAGTAAAAGTACCATTAGATACAGAATTTGATGTAAATATAGCTGATTTTATTAAAGAAACTGAAGAAAAATCAATAATTTGTGAAAATATACTTGATATTTTTCCTATAATATGGGAAAATATATTAATGGAAATTCCCATGAAAGTGGTTAGTGATGATGTATCTAATCAAACGATGGGGGGAGATGGCTGGAAGTTTGTTTCTGAAAAAGAAGAAATAAAAACTAATCCAGAACTTGAAAAGTTAAAAGACTTACTATAAGAAAGAGGTGTAAACATGGCTGTACCATTTAGAAAAACTAGTAAAACTAGAAAAAGAATGCGTAGAACTCATTACAAAATTTCTGCAAATGGAACTACAAAATGTCCAAAATGTGGTGCTACTATTAGACCACATAGAGTTTGTAAAGAATGTGGATTCTACAAAGGAAAAGAAGTTGTTAGTAAAAATGAAGATGCTGAATAGTATCTTTTTTTTCTTTACAAAAATAAATTAAATGGTATAATTAAAATAGGTGAGGATATGAAAAAAGGTTTTACGTTAGTAGAATTATTAGGTGTAATTGTTATATTAGGTATACTTGCAGTTATTGCTTTTCCAACTATTATTAATCAAATAACAAGTGCTAGGGGAGAAATTGATGATTCGTCAAATATGTTAATTTTTGATGCTGCTGAAAATTATTTTTTAGAGTATGCTAATTTAAGTGAAGAAACAGGTCAAAAATATTATTGTGTAACTTTAGAACAGTTAGTAGATGAAGGACTTTTAAATGAACCTTTAAAAAATGCTGAAACTGGTAAAAAATATGATATTAAAAAAACTTCAGTAAGAATGAAATATGAAGGTAATAATACTTTTAATCAAGGTGAAATAGGTGCAACAACAACTTTTTCATGTATAAAAATGGAGGTTAGAGATTAATGAATAATAAAGGGTTTACGTTAGTAGAACTTTTAACAGTAATTATTGTTTTAGCTGCTATATCACTAGTAGTAATTCCAGCTGTAAATAATAGTTTAAATAAATCAAATGAACAAGCTTATGATGTACAAATTTCTACAATTGAAAGTGCAGCTAAATCTTGGTTAGCTGATAATATAAGTAGAATACCTGATAATGGTGAAGAAGTTGTTATTACTTTAGGTGAATTACAAGATGGTAATTATGTTGATAAAGAATTAGAAAATCCAAAAACTAAATCTCCATTTCCAAGAGATACTAAAATTATAATTAGAAATGTTAATGAAAGTTATATCTATAGAGTTATAGAATCTTAAATATAACTTTTTTTTTGTATTTTTTTGTAAAAAAATAAAGGCTTTACTTTTAAAGCATAGATATATTAATAAAAAAATGTTATAATGTTATATAGTATTGGAGGTTATAATATGGAAATGTATGAATTAATTAATTATTATGAATCTTTACTTGCTGATATAAATGATTTATGGAGGTCACTTTGAACCTGATAAGAAAGAATTAAGAATTAAAGAATTAGAAAGTGAAGTTAATAAATCTGATTTTTGGAATGATACTAAACATAGTAATGAAGTTATTAATGAATTAAATTATTTAAAAAAATTACTTAATGAGGTTGGTGTTTTAAAAAATAAAATTACTAATAATTTAGAAATGTTAA
The DNA here is from genome assembly GCA_944363775.1 of uncultured Bacilli bacterium. GTDB lineage: Bacteria > Bacillota_I > Bacilli_A > RF39 > UBA660 > Pelethosoma. The sequence goes on from CALVVE010000034.1 coordinate 6,464, forward strand.
GTGATATGAAAGATAATGTTGATAATGAAATAAAAGATTTAGTTGAAATGGAATTAGATGATATTAAGAGTTCTAAAGAAGAAGTGGAAGTTTCTGTTTTACTTAATGGTGACTATGATAAAGAAGATGCATTAGTTGAAATACATCCAGGAGCTGGTGGTACAGAATCTTGTGATTGGGCTAGTATGCTTTATCGTATGTATACTAGATGGTGTAGTAATCATGATTATAAGTGTGAAATAATTGACTTACAAGATGGTGATGAAGCTGGTATTAAAAGTGTTACTTTAAAAGTTAGTGGACTTAATGCTTATGGTTATTTAAAATGTGAAAAGGGTGTACATCGTTTAGTTCGTATTTCACCATTTGATTCTAATTCTAGAAGACATACTTCTTTTGCTTCGGTACTTGTTACACCATATTTTAAAGAAAGTGAAATTAAGATTGATATTGATGAAAAAGATTTAAAGATTGATGTTTATCGAAGTAGTGGTAATGGGGGACAAGGTGTTAATACAACTGATAGTGCAGTTAGAATTACCCATTTACCAACTAAGATAGTTGTTACTTGTCAAAATGAACGTAGTCAAATTCAAAACAAAGCTAAATGTATGGAAATGTTAAAAAGTAAGTTATTTCAAATTGAGTTAGAAAAAAAAGAAAATGAACTTAAAGCTATTAAGGGTGAAAGTGTAGATAATGGATTTGGTTCACAAATAAGAAGTTATGTAATGCATCCATATTCGATGGTTAAAGATCATCGTACTAAAGAAGAAGTTAGTGATGTTAAAAAAGTACTTGATGGTGATATTGATAATTTTATTTATGCATATTTAAAGAAAGGAAGTAAGTAATATGTTTTTTAAGAAAAAAGTTGAAGAAAATATATTAAAGAATATTTATAAAAAAGATCGTTTAAAAAGATATGTTACTTTTTTAATAGGCTTATTATTAGTTTCAATTTCTTTTAATATATTTTTATTACCATGTAATCTTATATATGGTGTAAGTGGTTTTGGGGTTATTTTAAATAAATTATATGGTTTAGATCCATCTATGATTATTTTAATTGGTTCAGTATTTTTACTAATATTAAGTTTTATATTATTAGGTAAAGAAAAAACTACTAAGTCAGTTGTTGGATCTTTATTATATCCAGTTGTAGTTAAATTAACAGTACCAATTGTAAGTTATATTAATTTAGGAATAAATGATACTTTAGTACTTACTATTTTTGGAGCTGTTATTAGTGGATTTGGTTATGGTTTAATTTTTAAATCTGGTTTTACAACTGGAGGAACTGATATATTAAATCAAATATTTAGTAAATACTTTAAAGTTTCTATTGGTAATGCAATGTTTTTTACTGATGGTTTAATTATTTTATTTGGTGCTTTCGCACTTGGTTGGGATGTTTTAATGTATTCGGTAATACTTTTATATATTATTAGTATTATGACTGATAAAGTTATTCTTGGTATTTCAGAATCTAAAGCATTCTATATTATTACTGAACATGAAACTTCAGTTAAAAGGTTTATTACTGGATATTTAAATCACGGGGTAACTGTTTTAGAAGCTCGTGGAGGTTTTACTGGAAATAATAAGAAAGTTATTATGTGTATAATTCCTACTAAAGAATATTTTATTGTTAAAGAAGGAATTCATAGTATAGATGAGAATGCATTTTTTGTTGTTACTGATGCTTATGAAGTATATGGTGGAGAATAGGAAGGTGTTTTATGGATTTAATAAGAATGCGTAATGTAAAAAAAACATATAAAACAGGGGTTACAGCTATTCACAATTTGGATTTAAAAATAAAAAAGGGTGAATTTGTATTTATTATAGGTTCTACAGGTTGTGGAAAATCAACTTTAATTAAAATGTTATATCGTGAAGAAAAACCTACTTCTGGACAAATTATTGTTGGTGGACTTGATGTTGCTAAACTAAGAAATAGTAGAGTATTTAAATTAAGAAGAAAGTTAGGAGTAGTTTTCCAAGATTTCAAATTATTACCAAAATCAACAGTGTATGAAAATGTTGCTTTTGCTCTTGAAGTTTTAGGAGCTCCTAAAGATGAAATACATACTAAAGTAGTTAAAGTGTTAGAACTTGTTGGTTTAAAACACAAAGCTAAACAATATCCTAATCAATTATCTGGTGGAGAGCAACAACGTGTAGCTATTGCTCGTGCAATTGTTAATGGGCCTAAATTATTAATATGTGATGAACCTACTGGAAACTTAGATGAAGGAACTAGTATGGAAATTATGAAAGTATTAGTTGAAATTAATAAAATGGGAACAACAATTATTATGGTTACTCATGATACAGAAATTGTTAATGCTTTAAAGAAAAGAACTATATTATTAGATTCTGGAAGAATTGTTAAAGATTTTGAGGAGGGGACTTTTAATTATGAAAATATTAAGAATGCTAAGTAGAAATATAAGAGATTCATTTAAAAGTGTTTTCCGAAATTTTGCTCTTTCACTTGCTTCAATTTCTTGTATTACAATTACTTTAATTGTTGTATCTATTTCAATTATTATGTCAGCTAATGTTAATAATTTTGCAACTTTAGTTGAAAAGGATGTAACAATTGTTGCATTTCTAGATAGTAATATAACTGATGAACAAAGAACTGTAGTTGATGAAACAATTAAAAGTTTAAAAAATGTTGAGAGTTATGAATTTACTTCAAAAAAAGATATTACTACTGATATGATGGATTCTTCAAAAACATTTAAAAATATTATGGAAAATTGGACTGATGAAGAAAATCCAATTCAAGATACTTATCAAATAAAAGTAAAGGAAATTGAGAAAATTAATAAAACAGCTAAAGAAATAGAAGGAATAAAAGGTGTAGATGTAGTTAAATATGGGGAAGGAATGATTGAACAATTAATTGTTGTATTTGATGTTGTTAGAAAAGTTTGTATTGGTATGGTAGTTGCTTTAATTTTAGTAACAGCATTCTTAATTTCTAATACAATTAAAATTACAATTGTTGCTCGTAAAAGAGAAATTGATATTATGCGTTTAGTAGGAGCAAGTAATATTAATATTAAAATTCCATTTATTTTTGAAGGTCTATTCTTAGGTGCTTTAGGATCAATTATTCCTATTATTGCAACTGCTATTGGATATGATTCTTTATATAAACACTTTAATGGACAATTATTCTCACCATTCATTCAACTTGTAAAACCAAGCCCATTTACATTTAATGTAGCTTTAATATTACTTGTTATTGGTATATTAGTAGGTATGTTTGGAAGTTGGCGTGCGGTAAGAAAACATTTAAAGATTTAAAAAAAACGATTTTGAAATCGTTTTTTTATTTACTTTCATAATTAATATAAAATAATAAAAGCAGTATCTTATTAATAAATTTTTTTA
>CALVVE010000035.1 GCA_944363775.1 uncultured Bacilli bacterium
CATTCCACGATTTTTATGGGTGATTATTTTATTGTATGTTTTTTTTAATCCGTTTGGATACAACATAATATCACCTATACTTAATTATACTATAAAGTAAATTTTTTTTCCATCCTTTTTGACAAAGAACACTAAATAATGTTATAATTATACAGTTTAAAAACGCGGGGTGAAAGTATGAAAATACAAAGTGTTGATCTTACTGTAAGCGCAGTACGTGAAAGTCAGTATCCAACTGATAATAAACCAGAGTTCTTATTAGTAGGACGTTCAAATGTTGGAAAGAGTAGTTTTATTAATACGATTATTAATCGTAAAAATTTAGCACGTACTTCAGCAACTCCAGGAAAAACACAAACAATTAATTTTTATTTAGTTAATGATGCCTTTTATTTAGTAGATGCGCCAGGTTATGGATTTGCTAAACTTGGTAAAAAAGAGAAAAAGAAGTTTGGTTTAATGATGGAAGATTATTTAACAAATCGTCCAAATTTAAAACAAGTATTTATGTTAATAGATTTTCGTAATAAACCAACTAGTGATGATGTACTTATGTATAATTTCTTACAACATTATCACATTCCAGTTACAATAGTTGCTACTAAAGTTGATAAAGTAGGAATTACACATCATCAAAAACAAAGAAATTTAATATTAAAAGAATTAGAACTTACATTAGGGAATGACTTTATATTATTTTCTAACGTTGATAAGACTGGTAAAGATTTAATTCATAATAAAATTCAAAGAACAATTATTGATAGATAACAAAAACTAAGTTACACATATAATAATATGGGTGATTAACTTGAGGATTGAACTTTTAAGTGAAGATAGTTTTAATATCTATTTAAATAAATTTTATTTTAAAGAGTTAGAATTAACTAATAAATTGGACTTGGAATTATATTTTAAGTCTTTATTTTTAAAGCTTAAGAAAAAATATAATATGAAGATTGAAGGTTTTTATATTATTGATGTTTATAAAAATAAATATTATGGAATGATTTTAAAAATAAAAAAAGAAAATTTTAGTTATTTTGATGATAATACAGTTGATATGCGAATTAGAATTAAAGATAAAACTTTTTATTATCAATTACTTGATATTGATAATTTAAAGTTATTTAATTCATTTGGCTATATTTATCAAAATAAAGATAAATTATATTTAAAAATAAATAAAAATTTAAATTATTATTATTTAGGATTATTAGAAGAAAATAGTAAAATTATATTTGATAATATAAATGAAGAAAAGTTAAAACTAGTAAATGTTATATAAAAGAGGTGATAGTATGAAAAGACCAACAGTCGCACTAGTAGGAAGACCTAATGTCGGAAAATCTACATTATTTAATGCAATGGTAGGAAGAAAACAAGCAATTATTGAAGATACTCCAGGTGTTACTAGAGATCGTTTATATGGTTTAGTAAAATATCGTGATTATCAATTTCACCTAATAGATACTGGAGGAATTGATATTTCTAAAGAAATTTTTAATGATGAGATTAAAGTTCAAGCGGAAATTGCTATTGAAGAAGCTGATATTGTTGTATTTGTTGTTGATGGTAAAGAAGGATTAACAGCTAATGATAAAGTTGTTAAACAAATGCTTATTTCATCAGGAAAAAAAGTTATAGTTGCAATAAACAAAACAGATAGTAAATTAGCTCGTGAAAATATTTATGATTTTTATGAATTAGGTTTTGATACATACTTACCAGTTTCTGGTGAACAAAAAGAAGGTATTTATGATCTACTTGATGAAATAACAAAAGATTTTAATAAAATAGAAGTTGATGAATATAGTGAAGATACTGTAAAATTTTGTGTTATAGGTAGACCTAATGTTGGTAAAAGTAGTTTAGTAAATGCCATCTTAGGAGAAGATCGAGCAATTGTTTCTAATGAAGCGGGAACAACAAGAGATGCAACTGATACAGTGTTTACTTATCACAATAAAGAATATGTTGTTATTGATACAGCTGGTATGCGTAAACGTGGTAAAATATATGAAAGTGTTGAAAAGTATAGTTTACTTCGTTCTTTAAAAGCAATCGATCGTAGTGATGTATGTTTAATTGTTATAAACGCTGAAGAAGGTATTATTGAACATGATAAACATATTGCTGGTTATGCCCTAGAAGCTGGTAAAGCAGTTATAATTGTTGTAAATAAATGGGATTTAATTGATAATAAAGATGAAGCTATGAAAAAGTTTAAAAATGATATTAATGCTCATTTTGCATTTATGTCATATGCGCCAATTGTTTTCTTATCAGCTCTAACTAAAAAAAGAATTCACACTTTAATGCCAGAGATACTTAGAGTATATGAAAATAGTAAAAGAGAAGTTAAAACAAGTGTTTTAAATGATGTTATAACTGATGCTTATACATTAAATTTACCACCTTCATATAAAGGTAAAAGATTAAAAATATATTTTGCTTCACAAGTAAGTACTAATCCACCAACATTTAATATTCAAGTTAATAGTAAAGGATTAATACACTTTTCATACGAACGTTATTTAGAAAATAAAATACGTGAAGCATTTGATTTTACAGGAACACCAATTGTTTTACAATTTAAAAATAAAGGAGAACAAGAATTTTAGTTCTCTTTTTTTAACACTTTCCCTAAAAAAACATATATTAAAATAGAGGTGAAAGAATGAATTTTTCAGATAGCTTTTTTAAACGTGTAGAACAAAAAACAAATGTTGGAAAGGAAACAATTCTTGATTTGGCTAAAAAGATACAACAAACAGATATGAAAAATGAAGGAACATTACGTGAAATTATTCAAGAATTAGGTAAAATGACTGGTAAATCTGTTACTAAAGAAAAGGAAGATAAAATAATTAAAGCGGTTGTTAATGATCAAGTACCAAAAGATATAGATAAATTTATCTAATCTTTTTTTTATTTTTTTGATATAATTAACTTGAGGTGGGTTTTATGAGTTATGAAGAGTTTAAATTATATATGACACAAAATCTAAATGATATAAGTGAAGAAGATTTAATAAAATTATGGGCAGTTTATGAAGGATTTTATACTCACTATGGAGAGCAAGCAAATTCTATTTTAGATTTATTAATTTTTATTTATAAAGAAATAGGGCAAATTGATGAAACTGATATAACTTTTTTAACATCCGTTATGTTATATATAAAAAATGAAATATATTTAGGTTGTGTTAATAAAGATTATTTAGAAAAGTTAACTAAAGAACATAAATTATTTAATGAATTAAGTGAAGAAAATAAAACAATATGTTTAAAATATATAGAAGAAAATACAAAAAATAAAATTTCTGATGAAATTCATTATACTTATATTTTAGAATATTATAAAAACCATATAAAAAAAGCTTTATCAGAAAAACAATTAACTGATATATTAAATTTAGATATTACTTTAAGAAAGATTTACGCTTATTCAGAAATTGATTTTGATGATATTAGAAATTCTATAATAGAGTGTTATATTAATAATAATTTTAATTATAATCAAAGTTATAAATGGTGTGTGGGAAGACTTGCAACAACTTACATAAAAGAATATTTAGAATTATCTTACTTTTTTGAAGATCTTATTAAAGATGAAGATATTCTTAAAGAAAATTTAGATAAATATTTTATTTTAGGTTGTTTAAATGATTTAAATTATGATTTAGAAGATAATATTAATAATGGAGAAGTAATGTGTGGTAGAGATTATTTAAGAGTAAAAGATGATATATTATTAGGTATTGCTGAATCTATTGAAAATTATTGGTTTGATGATATGCAAAAAGATAAAAATGGTGAATTTATTTTTGGAATAATAAAAGAAGGTTTAGATAAGAAAAATTTAGAAGAAAACAATCAAGAAATTTTAATGAATATACAAAATTCTAATTTTAATAAATTTAATAATTTTTCTGATTATTTAAAACAAAATTCTAATCTTAATTTTAATGATATTAACTATTTATGGCATATCTATCAAAAAATTAGTGATTTTGATAATTTAGACTTTAATTTAATTGAAATAATGCTTCAAATATATTCACATATGAAAGATTGTAATGAAAATAAATTTATTAAAGCAATATTTGATTTAAATGAAATTAATAATAAAGTTTTAACCTTATCACCAACTTCTTTTGATGATGAAATTTTAAAAGAAACAGAAAAACAATTATTTGAATTAATAAAACAATATAATATGGATTATGATACAAGAAAATGTTGTTATAAATTTATAAATCAAAATATAAATAAAAAAAGAAATAGTTATTATGATGAAGAAAATATTAAAGAATTTTTTGATAATGAACTTCCTAAAATATGCATTGAAGAATATACTGAATATGAGATTGAAGAAAGTATAAAAGAATGTCTAAAAATATATGAATTTTTAATAAACTTTCCTTATTTAAAAAATAAACCTAAATATGTAATTAAGAATGCTATTTTATTATCTCATGTAGAATATCCTATTGATTCACTTAATTATAATGAAAGATTAAACTTATGTATTGGTTTTGCTTTTTATAAGGAAACAAATACATTAGAAGATATGAATAATATAATTTATGATTATTATAATAATAAAGCAATTAGTAATAAATATAAAGATATATATTTTAATTATGGTATTTTATGTTATTTGGATTTAGTAGAAACAAATGTTAATAATAAAAATAATGAATTAAAGGATGGTATTAAATATTATTATCGTGAACGAAATAATGATGCACTAGTTGATATTGCAACGAATGTTGATGATTATTGGCATGATTTAAATGTTAAGAAACATGATAAAAGATTTCAATTAGGTATTATTTATAAAGGACTAGAATATTATCAAGAAAGTTTACTTTATGATGGTTTTGTAATTGATGAAAAACAATTAATATTAAGAAATAATAATTTTTCATAAAAAAGAAGAGTTTTTCTTCTTTTTTTGTTTAATTGTTATATTTGTTTTCAAATAATAAAATAAATATTACACATAATTAATATTGTAAGTTTATTTGCACCAACTATATTGTCAATTGCACCATTTTATGTTATAATGATGCAAATAAAAAGGAGATGATGCAATTTGAGAAAATTTAATTTAAAAGAAGAATATAATACAATTATTTCCAATAGTAATATTATTAATTTAATAAGTAAAATTCATGAATATAAAGGAAAACAATCATATTTATTAGATACTAAAAAGAGTACTTTAGAAACTTTATTAAAAATTGCAAAAATTCAAAGTACTTCTTCATCAAATAAAATAGAAGGTATTTATACTTCTGATAAAAGAATTAATGAAATTGTTAATCAAAAATTAAAGCCTAGAAATAGAAATGAAGAAGAAATTGCTGGTTATAGAGATGTACTCTCATTAATACATGAAAATTATAATTATATTGATATTAATAGAAATACAATTTTACAATTACATAGAGATTTATATAAATATACTGGTTATAATTATGGTGGTAAATTTAAAAATTCACAAAACTATATTGAAGAAACTAATGAAATAGGAGAGACAAGAATAAGATTTACTCCATTATCTCCTGTTGAAACACCAATTGCTATTGAAGAATTATGTAAAAATTATAATGAATTAGTTAATAACGAATCATGCGATTTACTAGTTTTAATAGCTATATTTATATTAGATTTTGTATCAATTCATCCATTTAATGATGGTAATGGAAGAATGAGTAGATTATTAACTTTATTATTATTATATAAGGCTGATTATTTAGTTGGCAAATATGTTAGTATTGAAAAAATAATTGAAGAAACAAAAGATAGTTATTATGATACATTAGAAAAAAGTTCAGTTTCTTGGCAAAATAATAAAAATGATTATTCATATTTTGTAGAATATTATTTAGGTATAATATTAAGTGCTTATAAAGAATTTGATACAAAAATAAATATTGCTGAAAAAAATAAGATGACTTCTTATGATAGAATTATAAGTATATTTAAAGAAAATATTATTCCAATTGATAAAGCACTTATCATTAGTAAATGTCCTGATTTAAGTGAAACAACAATTGAAAGAGTTTTAAATAAATTACTTAATGAAAATAAAATTATTAAAATATCTGGTGGAAGATATACAAAATATAAATGGAATAATTAGTTCTTTTTGTTGTAGTCAAAGAATTAATATTAAGAAATAATAATTTTTCATAAAAAAGAAGAGTTTTTCTTCTTTTTTTGTTTTTTTATTCATATAGTTAAATGAATAAGAAAGTAGGGATGAAATGGAAAAAATAGATATTATTAAAAGTATTACAGAACGAACTGGTGGTGACCTATATTTGGGTGTAGTAGGTGCAGTTCGTACTGGTAAATCAACTTTTATAAAGAAAGTAATTGAGAATTTAGTTGTTCCTAATATTGAAGATGAGTATGAAAAGAAAAGAGCTTTAGATGAAATACCACAATCAGCTCAAGGTAAAACAATTATGACAACAGAACCAAAATTTGTTCCTAGTCAAGCTGCTGAAATTAAAATAGATGATTTTAAAGCTAAAATAAGATTAATTGATTGTGTAGGATATGTTGTTGAAAATGCTAAAGGATATCAAGATGAGAATGGACCTAGAATGGTTAAAACACCTTGGTATGATGAACAAATTCCATTTGTAGAAGCTGCTGAAGTAGGAACTGAAAAAGTTATTAAAGATCACTCTTCAATTGGTATTGTAGTAACAACCGATGGTTCATTTGGAGAACTTACTAGAAATGATTATTTAGAAGCCGAAGAAAGAGTAATTAATGAATTAAAAGAATTAAATAAACCATTTATTGTTGTATTAAATTCAAGTCATCCAATGTTACCAGAAACAGAACGTTTAGCTGAAAAACTACACGAAACATATGAAGTTCCAGTATTACCTATGAGCGTTGAAAATATGACTGAACGTGATATTTATAGTGTTTTACGTGAAGCTTTATATGAATTTCCTGTAATTGAAGTAGAAGTTAGTATGCCAAATTGGATTGCTTGTTTAAATTCTAATCATTGGTTAAAAAAAGTTTATATTGAAAAAATGCGTGAAAGTGTAGTAGAAATAGATAAATTAAGAGATATTGATCACATAATAGATCACTTTAGTGGTTGTGAATATATTTCTAAATCTAGTTTAACAGAAGTAAATACATCAACTGGAGTTGTAACCGTTACACTAGAAGCACCAGATAATTTATATGACCAAGTATTAAAAGAAATAATTGATGTCAATATTAATGATCGTGCAGCTGTATTAACATTATTCCAAGAACTTAAAATAGCTAAACAAGAATATGATCAAATTAAAGGCGCTTTAAAGATGGTTAAACAAACAGGATATGGAGTTGCAACCCCAACTCTTGCAGATATGAAATTAGATACTCCAGAAATAATTAAACAAGGAAGTCGTTATGGTATTAAACTTAAGGCGGTTGCACCATCGATTCATATGATTCGTGTCGATGTAGAATCAACATTTGAACCAATAATAGGTTCTGAATTACAAAGTAAAGAATTAATTGATTATCTTATGAAAGATTCAGAAAATGATGCGGAAAGTATTTGGAAAAGTGAAATATTTGGAAGAAGCTTGGATGTAATAGTAAAAGAAGGTATTCAAGCAAAACTATCTCTTTTACCAGAAAATGCAAGATTTAAATTACAACAAACATTATCTAAATTAGTAAATAAAGGTTCTGGTAATTTATTCGCAATTGTTTTATAAATAGAAACTATTAGTAAATAAAGGTAATATTTTGCAAAAAAAAGATGTAAAATTACTAAAAAGTGTTGATTTCCCTTAGAAAACATGGTATTCTTAGAGTGTAAACAAGATAGTTTTACATAGGGAGGTAACAAAATAATGAGTAAAACAGATTTAGTAAATTACATTGCAGAAGAAACAGGATTAACAAAAGCTGATGCATCACGTGCTTTAGAAGCAATGATGGATGGTGTTGTTAAAGGATTAAAAGAAGAAGGAAAAGTAACTTTAACAGGATTCTGTACTTATACAGCTAAACATAAAGAAGAAAAAATGGGACGTAATCCAAAAACTGGTGAAGCTGTAAAAATTCCTGCACGTATGGCAGTTACTATTAAAGCTGGTTCTAAATTAAAAGACGCTTTAAACTAAAAAGACGATAAGTCTTTTTTTTGAAAGGAAAATATGGAAAAAGAAGTATTAGAAATATTAAATAGATTAGAAAATAATAATTTTAAGGCTTATATAGTAGGAGGATATGTAAGAGATTATATATTAAATAGAAAAACTAATGATTATGATATTGCAACTAATGCTAGACCTGATGATATAATAAAATTATTTAGTGATAAAAAAATAATATTAAATGAAAAATTTGGTAATGTAGTATTAAATAATATTGAAATAACAACATTTCGTAAAGATGAATATAATAATAGTAGATTTCCTAAAATTACATATGTTGATACAATAAATGAAGATGTAAAAAGAAGAGATTTTACAATAAATGCTTTATATATGAATAAAGATTATGAAATAATAGATACAATAAATGCCATGGAAGATTTAACAAATAAAATTATAAAAACAGTAAAAGATCCTAATATTAGTTTTAATGAAGATCCCCTAAGAATAATAAGAGCTATTAGATTTGCTCATATGTTAAATTTTGAAATAGAAGAAGAAACTTTAATTGCTTTACAAAAATATGCATATAAATTAAACGAAATAAGTAAAGAAAGAATTAATAAAGAAATAAAAAAAGGTATTCCTTATGGTGTTTTAGATAAAGTTTATGATTTTGTATTGAAAAAATAAATATTTTTGATATAATTAAATTAAGAATAGGGATTGATTGTTATGAAGATGTTGGTTAGTGATTTTGATGGTACTTTATTTAACAAAGATTATAAAGAAAATGTTAAAGAAATAAATAATTTTGTTAATAAAGATAATTTGTTTGTAATATGTACTGGTAGAAATTTAAATAGATTATTAGTAGACTTAGATAAAGATTTAAAATTTAATTATTTAATTTGTTCTGATGGTGCTGTAATATATGATAAAGATTTTAATGAAATATATAGAAGTGATATAGAACCAAAAGTTGTTGATGGAGTAGTTAATATAATAAATAATAATGATTGTTTTAGTGACTTAGATTTAATCCATGGAGCAAGTTTAGATGATCGTAAAGTAAATGCAATATATGCAATATACGATAAAAATAAAATAGATATGGCAACATATGCTTTAGAATATATTCAAAAAACGCATCCGCAAATTCATGGTTATTTAAGTAAAAATTATATTAATATAAATAATCGTTTAGCTACTAAATCATCAGGTATAAAAAAATTAATAGAAATAGAACATTTAGAACCATTATTAGTTTATACAATAGGTGATGATATAAATGATCAAGATATGTTACTTGATTATATTGGAACACTTATGAATTCTAGTACTTTAAATCTTAGCTTACCAGTTGTAAATAGTGTTAATGAATTAGTAAAAATTTTAAAGTAATATTTCTTTAATAATTAAATATAATATAGTGATTAAGGAATCTTAATCACTAAAGAGACTCGTAGTGTTACGGTCTCTTTTTTCAAATATTTACATAATTCTTTCTTGACAAATTAAACTAATTAACTTAAAATTAATAATAGGAGATGATACCGATGCGTATGAGAGCTAGACGAAGAAAGAATATTATTATAGCAATACTTACGGTAATGGTAGTAGGTATGACTATAGGTTATTCAGCTTTAAGCCAGTATTTAACAATAAATGGTACATCAAATATTACTAGTGATTTTAATATTCAAATAACAAATATAGAATTTAATGAAG
>CALVVE010000036.1 GCA_944363775.1 uncultured Bacilli bacterium
AAGCGTAAGCCACCGATGAAGGAGAAATATCTAATCGTGAGATTAGATGCAGTCAAATTTATTTGACTTTTGTTCTACAAAATCTTCAAATCTTGAAAATGTATATTTTTTTTGTTTTACTTTGTGTGGTATAGATTGTCTTAATGTATCATCAGAAATTTTATTAAAATTTAATAAAGCTTTTGTATCAATTTCATCTTCTTTAAAATGAAATGAGCTACAAATATTTGTTTTTTGATTTTTATATAAAATTAAATGTTCATCAGTATAATTAATTTTATCTAATTCACACATATTATTACATACATTAATTAATATATTTATAAGTTTATTTTTTAATTTATATAAGTCAATTATTAAATTGTTTAAAATTTCATAATAATCTTGTAATTTGTAATACTCATTATAATCAACACCTAACAAAGAACAATATAATTCTTCATAATGTTGGTTATCTATAAAATTGTTTTGATCAAACATCTTATAAAAACGTTCTACATTAAATTTATATAATTTAACATCAACTAAAAATTTAATATACTTATTAATCCAAAATATGGTAAGAGCAAGTGTATCAGTATAATTAAAATTTAACGTTAAAAATGAATTGCATATATTTTCTTTTACTAAAATACAATTGTCTTTTTTCTCTTCGTGATAAATAAGTAAATTTATAAAACCATAATCATTTAAATATTTTATAATATTTTTTTGATTTTTTAATAATAATAAAGTTTTGTAGTTGTTAGATAATTTATCATTGTTTAAATTTTCCTCTAAAACGTTTAAATTTAAATTTTCTAATTGATTAGGATTATTACAATACTGATAGAATAAGTGTTTTTGTACAGATTCTTCATTTTTAACCCAACCTTTATATTTAGATGATCTTATATACATATAACAACTTGAATAAATTTTATTTATTTCGGTTTCATTTAATTCTGGATATTGTTCTAATAATAAGTTTATATATTTATTTATTATTGTTTTAAATAAGCAATTATTAATAATGCCCGTACAAGCTTTGTAATTGTAATTAACTTTATTAAATAAATTATACATGTTTTTAGTTGTATTTTTTTTCAAGTTATATTTTTTAACATAGAAATTTATTTTACTTTCAATTAATCTTTTAGAATTTTTATTAATTCTTTTATTGTTAAAATTTGAATTAATTTCTAGCAAGTCAATTATTTGATAAAAATCTTCTGCTATTTCATTTATTGTTACCTCTTTCATATTGTTCCCTCCAGGTTAATTATATCACGTTTCTAAATATTTTTTTACAAAAGTGTATTGATGATATGTTACATATATTATATTAACTGAACAAGCTATAATTAAACCATACATACCAATTTTAAAAGAAGTTAAAATTATTAATAAAATAGTTTTTAAGATAATTCCCTCTAAAGTACCTGCCATAGCTTCTTTTGCTTTTCCCATTGCTTGTAGTGTTGCAGTAAGAGGAGCTTGAACATAAAATATTAAAAAAATAGGGGCTAAAACTTTTAAATATGTTACACCTTCGTTAGTGTCATAAATAAATTTTAAAGCAAAATTTGGTATTAATTCAAAAGCAATTGTTATTGGTATTCCAACCATTAAAGAAAACATAATAGCTTGTTTTAATTTATATTTCGCATATACTTTATTATTGTTATAATAAGCATTACTAATTGTCGGAATTAGAGCTTGTGATATAGCCATAGTAAAAAATGAAGGCATTAGAAGAAGTGGCATAACATAACCATTTAAAATTCCATATTCTCTTAACATAAAATCATTACTATAACCAACTTTAAGTAATATAAAAGTTAAAATAATGGGTTCTAAAAAAGAACCAATACTACCAATTATACGACTTCCTGTTGCAGGAATACTTATATTAAATACATCTTTAATATTTTGTTTTTTAGGTATAAAATCTTCTTTTTTTATACTAAATTTTTTAGGTAAAAAGATAAATAGAATAGTAATTGAAATTAATTCACTAAAAATATTTGATAAAATAACAAAAGCAACAGCATATTCAATTCCTATTTTTAAGAAATAAGGTATTCCAATACTAAGTACAATTAATCTTAAAATATCTTCGCAAATATTTGATAGAACATGGGGAAACATTTTTTCTTTACCAAAAAAATATCCTCGCATGATACTTGAAATACTTATAAATGGTAAAACAAATCCAATGGCCATTAAAGCATAATAGCATCTTTCTTCATGAAGAAGGTTAGTTGCTAGAAATTTACTACAAAATAATATTATTAATAAAACAATTATATTTATAATTAAAGCAACAGGAACTATACTTAAAACTAAATTCTTATTGTTTTTTTTATTACTTGCAACCAGTGTTGATATAGCAACCGGGAAACCTAGTTGGGCTAAAGCAATAAACAGCATAAATGTTGGTGTTACAAGCATGTATAAACCAATTCCTTCAGTACCAATTAATCTAGTTAAAACAATTCTTATAAACATTCCTAAGACTTTTGTAATCGCACCACCAATAAGTAATATAATAGTTGATTTTACAAATTTACTTTTGCCCATATAATCACCTAAAAAATTATATGCACTAAAATAGTAAATTTTAAAATTATTATAAATTTAGTAAAAATTGTCTTTTTATCTTTAAAAAAAGTTGTTTTTTAGGTATAATTAATATGTGGGTATTATGGAGGTAACTATGGAAATAACTTTTAATTCAGAAGAGGAATTATATAATCGATTAATTCCGGCACTTACAACTAAGAAAGAAGAAATGAATAGGAAGGGTTTTTCTTATATAAAAGAAGAAGATATTTGGAACTATTTTAAAGAAGTAAAATGGCGTAAGGCAAATGGTTTAGAACTTCATGAAATGGTTGATGATATTTTAAATTGTGATGATATTGTTATAGATTCATATTTAAAAACAAAGTTAAATATGAAAAATCGTAAATTATATTTTGATGATGAAAGTAGGAGATAAAATGAAGAAGAAAAGAAATAAAGTAATAATTAGATTATTTTTAAATTTAGTTGTTATTGCTATTTTAGGTTATTTATTTATACCTTTATTTTCTAATTTAAACTTTGGATTAGATTTACAAGGGGGATTTGAAGTTTTATATCAAGTAAAAGGTATTGATGGTAGTAAGGCAACTGCTGAAGAAGTAAGTGGAACATATAAAGTTATTAGTAAACGTATTGACTCTTTAGGTGTATCAGAACCTGAGATTACAGTTGAAGGTGATGATAAAATTCGTGTTGGTTTAGCTGGAGTTACTGATCCTGAAACAGCACGTAACACTTTAGGGCGTATTGCTAGTTTAACATTCCGTGATACTAATGATAATTTACTTATGGATAGTTCAGTATTACGTAGTGGAGGGGCAAAACTTGCAACTGATTCTAATGGTCGTCCAGCTGTTTCTCTAAGCGTATCTGATAAAGAAAAATTTTATAAAGTAACAAAGAAAATAAGTGAAAGTGAAGATAACCGAATTGTTATTTGGTTAGATTTTGAAGAAGGTGTAAATTCATATAGTGCTGAACAAAATTCTTGTGGTAGTATGAGTTCAAGCAACTGTTTATCAGCAGCTACTGTTTCACAAGGCTTTGCAAGTGATGTTATTATTGAAGGTAACTTTACAGAAGAAGAAGCTAATGAACTTGTTGCATCTTTAAATTCAGGAAGTTTACCAACTAAGTTAGAAGAAGTTTCTTCTAAAACTGTTGCTGCTGAATTTGGAGCAAACTCTTTAGAAAAAACATTCTTTGCTGGTGTTGTTGGAATAACTTTAATTATTATACTTTTAATTGCTTTATATCGTTTTAGTGGCTTAATTGCAAGTTTAGGTTTAATAATTTATACATTCTTTACATTCTTAATTTTCTGGTTATTTGGTGGTGTTTTAACACTTCCTGGTATTGCTGCTGTTGTAATTGGTATTGGTATGGCAGTTGATGCGAATGTAATTAATTTTTCACGTATTCGTGATGAACTTGCACGTGGTACTAAACTTCGTATGGCTTATAAAGAAGGAAATAAAAATTCATTTATGTCAATTTTTGATTCCAACTTTACAACATTTATAGTTGCTATAATCTTATTTGTCTTTGGTGAAAGTAGTGTTCGTGGATTTGCTACAATGTTAATTATAAGTATTATAACAACAATGCTTATTATGGTTTTTTTAGTAAGATGGATGCTTAAAAAGTTTGTTGAAACAGGATATTTTGATGATAAGTTTAATTTATTTATTGGAGCAAATAAAAAAGAATTAGCTCGTGGAACTAAAACTAAATATGAAAAAATTGATTTTATTAAATCACGTAAAGTTTATTATTTAGTTAGTATAGTAATGGTTTTAATAGGGGTAATTTCTTTAGTTAGTCATGGATTAAATCTTGGAATTGATTTTAAAGGTGGAACATCTATTACTTTAAATTCTAATAAAGAAATGACTGAAAAAAATATTAAAGAAGATATTGAAAGTTTAAATTATACATATGAAAGTATTGATAAACTAAATGATGGAAGTATTCAAATAATTTTAGATGATTCTTTAACAAAAGAACAAGTATTAGAAGCTGAAAGTTATTTTACTGATAAATATGAAGCACAAACTGATATTGGTGTAATATCTAATATGGTTAAACGTGAATTAATTAAAAACGCTATTATTTCATTAGTTTTAGCTAGTGTAGGTATTGTTTTATATTTATCACTACGTTTTAAATTTAGTTATGCAATTAGTGCAATTATATCTTTATTCCATGATTCATTCTTTATTGTTGCACTATTTAGTTTATTACAATTAGAAGTAACTAGTGTATTTATTGCGGCAATTTTATCAATTATTGGATATTCAATAAACGATACTATTGTTACTTTTGATCGTATTCGTGAAAATTTAAATAATAAAAAGATTAAAAATGAAGAACAATTAGCAAGCGTTGTAAATGATAGTTTAAGACAAACTCTTGGTCGTAGTATTATTACAACCCTTACAACATTAATTCCGGTTATTTCTTTAATTATATTAGGAAGTAATGAAATACTAAACTTTAATATTGCATTATTATTTGGATTAATTTCTGGTGTTTATTCATCTATTTGTATTGCTAGTCAATTATGGTTTGATATTGAAAAGAAAAACATTGGTAAACCTAAGAAAAAGAAATGGTATGAAGAAGATAATATGCCAGAAGAAAAGAAAGTTAAAGGAGTTAATGCATAGAATTATAGAAAGTGGTGAGCTATTTGGAAAATATAAAAGTTTTTGAAGAATATGAAAAATTGCTTAATAAAGTTTCTACTTATATTACTAATGAATCTGAAATTGAAATGATAAAAAAAGCATATGAATATTCAGCTAAAGCTCATTATAGTGAAAAACGTTTGACGGGTGAAGATTATATAATTCACCCTTTAAATGTAGCTCTTATTTTAACAACCGTACGAGCTGATTACGAAACAATATGTGCTGGATTACTTCATGATTTAATTGAAACTAATGATAGTGAATATGAGGATATTAAAAATAATTTTAATGAAACAATTGCTGATTTAGTAAAAGGTATTACAAGAATTAACAAATTAAATTTTGAAGGTGATACACAAGCTATTATTGCTTCAAATCGTAAAATATTAGTTGGTTTAACTGAGGATGTTAGAGTCATTATTATTAAACTTGCTGATCGTCTTCACAATATGCGTACTTTATGGGCAATTCCTGAAAAAGCACAAAAAGAAAAAGCAAAAGAAACTTTAGATATTCTAACACCAATTGCTCACAGATTAGGTATTGGTTCTTTAAAAAGTGAACTTGAAGATTTATCTCTTCGTTATTATAAACCTGATATTTATTTTTCAATCGTTGAAATGCTTAACAAAACAAAAGCAGAACGTGATTGCAATGTTGATGAAATGATTAAAAGTGTTTCAGAAATATTAAATAATAAAGGAATTAAACATAAAATAAAAGGACGTTCTAAAAGTATTTATAGTATATATAAAAAGCTTGATAAGGGTAAAAAGTTTTCTGATATTTATGACTTGTTAGCTCTTCGAGTATATGTTGATGAAGTAGAAGAGTGTTATCAAGCTTTAGGATATATCCATGCAATATATAAACCGATGCCAAAGAGGTTTAAAGATTATATTGCTATGCCTAAAGCAAATATGTATCAATCATTACATACAACTGTATTTGGTGTTCATAGTGAATTATTTGAAATCCAAATAAGAACTTATGAAATGGATGAAATAGCTGAAAATGGTATTGCTTCACATTGGTCTTATAAAGAAAAGGGAAGCAATACTAAAGCTTCACTTAAAAACACTATGGAACAAAAATTACAATTTTTTAAATCAATTATGGAATTAAACGACAAAGATGCTAGTGATGATGAAGTTGTAAATACTTTAAAAGAAGATGTTTTAAATTCATCAGTTTATGTATTTACTCCTAATGGTGATGTTATTGAACTAGCTAATGGGTCAACACCAATAGATTTTGCTTACCGAGTACATACTAATGTTGGTAATAAAATGGTTGGAGCTATTGTAAATGGAAATATAGTTCCACTTGATTATAAACTAAAGGATAATGATATAGTAAAAATTAATACTAATAATAATTCTAAAGGGCCAAGTAAAGAATGGATGAATATAGCTTATACAACACAAGCTAAAAATAAAATTCGTTCATACTTTAATAAAATAGATAAACAAGAATATTTAAAAAATGGTGAAGAATTATTAAAAGAAGAATTAAGAAAGAAAAAAATTGCATTTAATGAATTTTTAAGTACTGAAAATGTTAATAAAATATTAACCGAATTGAAATATAAAGATTTGGAAGAATTATATACTAACTTAGGAAATAATAAACTTCCATTAGGTACTGTAATTAATATTATATATAATGAAAATGATACTAAAGAAGATTTAATTTTAAAGAAAGCTACAAATAATGAAGTTGTACTTCCTACAATAAAAAATGACATTATTGTTCGTGGTATAGATCAAATCAAAGTAAATGTTGCTTCATGTTGTAAGCCTGTTCCAGGTGATAGTATTGTTGGTTATATTACCAAAGGAAATGGTATTGCAGTTCATCGTATGAGTTGTCCAAATGTAAAAGATGTTGAAGAAAGAATAATAGATGTAGAATGGAATAATGAAATATCTAAAAAATATCCAACATCACTTTTAATTCATTCATCTACTAATAAAGATGTACTTTTAAAAATTATTACTAAAACTTCAAATTCAAATATAACAGTTCAAAGTATTAATACTTTAAATTCAAATGATTCTTTTGCATTCGAACTTGTTGTAGTTGTACCTGATTTAGAAAAATTAAATAAATTTATTACCGATATTAATAATATACCTGATATTATTGATGTAGAAAGGGTAATTAAATAATGAAAATATTAGTTCAAAGAAGTAAATATTCTAGTGTTTCCGTTAATAATAAAATTGTAGGAGAAATTCCTTTTGGACTTGTTTTGCTAGTTTCCTTTACATACGGAGATACTGAAAAAGAAATTGATTATTTAGTTGATAAAGTAATTAATTTAAGAATTTTTGATGATGAAGCTGGGGTTATGAATAAATCATTACTTGATGTAGGTGGAAGTATATTAAGTATTTCGCAATTTACTCTTTATGCTGATACTAAAAAAGGAAGAAGACCTAGTTACATTAATGCTTTAAAAGGCGAAGAAAGTAGTAAGTTATATGATTTATTTAATAAAAAAATAAAAGAGAAGAACATATTTATTGCAACTGGTATATTTGGAGCAGATATGCAAGTATCTATTTTAAATGATGGTCCGGCGACATTTATGTTAGAAAGTAGGTAATTATGAGAAAAAATAAAGTAAATTATAAAATGTTAAATTTCTTAATTTTAACAGCAATCATCTATTTTATGTACCAAACAGGTCATTTATGGATGGGAGTAACAGACAAAATACTTGCAATTACAGGGCCATTCTTGTTTGCTTTTGCAATTGCTTATGCATTATATCCATTCCTATCTTACTTAGAGAGTAAAAAAATACCAAAGGGTATTGCTGTATTTATTGTAATTGGTTTAGTATTAGGAGTACTTGGTATTACAATTGGTTTAATTGCTCCATTATTATTCGACCAATTAAGTAGTTTATTTAATAATATAATTGCCTTCTTAAAAGAAATGTCTTTAGATCATGATTGGAATATTGGGCCACTACAAGCTGATTTAAGTGAATCTTTTAATGAAATAATTAAATCATTAAGTAAGTATGTATCAGATGGAGCTGTAAACTTAATTGGTGTTTCATTAAATGTTATTTCTATTGTAGTTATTGGTTTTTCGGCAGCTATTTATTTCTTAATTGATATGAAAAAGATTCGTTTAGGAGTGAAAAGATTTTTACATGCTAAATCACAAAAAGCATATCGTTATGTTCAATTATTAGATCATGAAATGAGTAATTATTTTGATGGATTCTTTAAAATAGTTATAATTACGATTTTTGAGTACACTTTTGCATTTTCAATCATTGGACATCCAAATGCATTACTTCTAGGTTTTTTAGCCGCTGTAGCTAGTTTAATCCCATATTTTGGTGGTATAATTACAAATATTATTGCATGTATTACAGCTTTTGTTATATCACCAGCTTTATTTATTAAAACAGTAATAGTATTCTTTATTCTTTCAAATGTTGATGGATATTTAATTAATCCATTAGTATATGGAAAAACTAATCAAGTTCACCCAATAATTACGATTTTAGCTGTATTTGCTGGAGGAATACTTGGTGGTATAGTTGGAATTATTATATCTCTTCCAGTTGCTATTTTAATTATTACAACAATTAAATATTTTAAAGGAGATATTGTAGATAAATGGGAAAATATAAAGGAAAAGGCTTAGGCCTTTTTAATTTGACTTTTTTTAAATATATATTATAATAGTACAGCAATTTAAAGAGGTGAATTATGGAGAGTATATATATTTTCTTAAGAGAAAAACAATTAAGTCCAGATAATATAATATTTTATTTACAAAATATTGCTAATGAAATTTTTAAAGAAGAGGTTAATCAACATAATATAAAAGTGTTATTTGATTATCTTGATGATAATACACCATTAGCTACCAACAAAATTACTAAAGAGATAATGGTTAATATTAATTTTGTTGATGTTATTAACAACAATAAATCACTTTTTATTATGTCTTTTTTACACGAATGTAGACATATAATTCAAGCGATTCAGTATGAAAGAGAAATTGATGATATAAACAAATTTGTTCTTTATATACATAATCAAGGTTCATGTTGTGTAAATTATTTTGATAATTTAGAACATGATTCGTTTTACGATGAGATAGATGCCCATAATTATGCCATAAATGTAATGAATGAATTATACAATCAAACTCATAATCAAAAAATTATTGACTATATAAATAATTATAAAAGAATTGCCATGCAATCTAATGGTAAAAAAGAAAATATACATCTTCATTATGATTCTAATAAAAAAGCAGAGTATTACTTTAATAATAAAAAAAGATTAATGACAATTGGACAAATTGAACTTTATAAAGCATTAGAGTTTAGAAATCAATATCAAGAAGGAGTAGCACCATTATTTTTAGAATTAACACCTAATAATAATTTTCACTCAATGAAAAAAAATATTGAATTTTTAAGTAATAATTATAATAAATATGGAGAACGTTTAGAAAATGTTATTCTACATATCGAACAAAATAAAATT
>CALVVE010000037.1 GCA_944363775.1 uncultured Bacilli bacterium
AAAAGCGTAAGCCACCGATGAAGGAGAAATATCTAATCGTGAGATTAGATGCAGTCAAATTTATTTGACTTTTGTTCATTTGACAATATTTCTTTAAAATGATATCTTAAATAAACAAATAAGGGGAGATTATATGAATTATATAGATATATTAAATTTTGATGAAAAAAAATTAAAAAAATTATTAATAGAAAATTTTGTTGATTATTTTGGAGAAGGACATAGAAAAAGAATAATTGATAAAATAATAGATACAGATATTTATTACTTAATAAAACCAACTAATTTTAATAATTTAATTTTAAAAGTAATAAATCAATTAGAACAAAAATATATTGATAAAACAATTAATAATTTTGATAGTAAAGAAAAAAATAAAAAACAATATAGAAATGAATTAAAAGCCATTACTATATTTTTATTAGAAGCTGAAGAAATAAAAAGAAGAAAAAGAACTTTAGAAAGAAATTATACAAATAAATTAATAACGAAAACTAAAAATAAATCTGATGAAAGATTTTTACAAATTAATGATAATCCAAATTATATTCAACTTAGATATTTAGAAGAATCTAAATTATTAAATTTATATAAAAATTATTATAATAAATATTTAAGTGATTTAATTTATAGTGATAAATATTTTAATAAACTATTTAGTATTATTAGTAAAAGAAAACAAGAGTGTGATAAACTTGTAAAAAGAGATTTGTATGAAACTATATTAAATGAAAATAGAGCTGTTTCTACTAGTTACATAAAAGAAAATAAATTAATGAATGAAGTATATATTCATGCTTTAAATATTTCTTTTAAGTTTGATTTAGAACAAACTTTATATCACGAATTTATTCATGGTATAGGTAGAAATTTATTAGATATAAGTAAAAATGATTATTATGTTGGTGTTGGCTTTGATGAAAGTTGGCAACATTATAATCAAGATGAAAGAAATTTCTATGCTTTAAATGAAATTTTAACAGATTTTGTTGCTAGTGATATGATAGAAGAAATGCGAAAACAAAATAAACAAATTTATGATATACCAATAAAAGAAGAAGGTATTAGTTATAAATATTATGGTAATGATTTATTAATTGATTTTTATAATACGTATAAAGAAGAAATAAAAAATAGTTTAATAACTGGTGATAAATCATATATAGTAAATAAAATAGGTTATGATAATTTACTTAAGATTGGTAAATTAGCTAATAAATATATGAAAGTTAGTTATTTTATAGAACATAAATATTTTTACTATATGAAACCTGAAAGTTTAGAAAATGATGAAAAAGAAGAGTTAATTGGTGAGATGAAAAAAGTGTTAAAAAATATAAAGAGAAGTTAAATCTTCTTTTTTTTCATGTTATAATATTTACGAGGTGTAATATGGAAAAGATAATATTAGTAGATGGCAATAACTTATTATTTAGAAGTTATTATGCAACTGCCTACACAGGAAATTTAATGCAAAATAGTAAAGGTTTTCCAACTAATGCTTTATATGGTTTTGCTAATATGATTAATAAAATAGTAACAGAAGAAAAACCTAAATATATGATTGTTGCTTTTGATAAAGGAAAAACATTTAGACATGAAAAGTATGATTTTTATAAACAAGGGCGTAATGAAACTCCAAATGAACTTAAAATGCAATTTCCAAAAGCTAAAGAAATGTTAGATGCAATGGGAATAAAATATTATGAATGTGATAATTATGAAGCAGATGATATAATTGGTACTTTTGCTAAATATTGTGATGAAGAAGAAGAATATATTGGAACAATTGTTTCTAGTGATAAAGATTTACTACAATTAATTAGTTCAGATATTGATATAAAACTATTAAAACAAAAAGATTATATTCGTTATAATGAACAAACTTTCTTTGAGAATTATGGAATTGAACCTAAAAAAATAATTGATTTAAAAGCTTTAATGGGGGATCCTTCAGATAATATTCCAGGAGTAAAAGGAATAGGAGAGAAAACTGCTTTAAAACTTTTACAACAATATAAAAGTTTAGATGGAATATATGAACATATAGATGAAATAAAAGGAAAACTTCAAGAAAAATTAATTAATGGTAAAGATAGTGCTTATATGAGTTATGAGATTGCTACTATTGTTCGTGATGTACCAATGGAAATAGATATTAATGATATAAAATATTTAGGTAATAATGTTTCTGAATTAAATAAAATTTATGAATATTTAGAATTTTATTCATTAATAAAAAAATTAAATGCTGGAAGTATTCAAAAAGAAGAAGTAATCGAACCTAAAAAAATAAGTAGTGTAGATGAAATAAAACTTACTAAAGATACAGCTATTTATATTGAAATATTAGGTAGTAACTATCACAAAGACGAAATAATTGGCTTATCTTTATATAATGATTCTGAATATTATTATGTACCTAAAGAATTAGTAAAAGATAGTATTAATAAATGGATTAAATATGTAAAATATACTTATGATTTAAAAAAATTATATGTATTACTTCGTTACCTAGATTATGAACTTAATAGTATAGAATTTGATGTTATGATTGCTGGATATTTACTAGATTATAATGTTAAAGATGATATAGCTTATTTAGCTCATGATTTAGAAGTAGAATTACCATTCTATGAAAATGTTTTTAGAAAAAGTAAATTAACTTTACCAGAAGAATCAGAATTAATTATAAATACTATAAAAAAAGCTAAATTTGTTTATGAAATAAAAGATTATTTAAAAGATAAAATAAAGGCTGATGAAGTAGAAAATTTATTTTTTAATATTGAAATGCCACTTGCTATAACTTTAGGTGATATGGAATATACGGGAGTTAATGTAGATAAAAATACATTAATTAAAATGGGTGATGAAATAAAAGAAAAGTTAGAATCATTAACTAGTGAAATTTATAATCAAGCTGGAAGTGAATTTAATATTTCTTCACCTAAAGAATTAGGTGTAATATTATTTGAAAAGTTAGAATTACCTCATGGTAAAAAGAATACTTTAGGTTATTCAACAAATGCTGATATATTAAATAAATTAAAAGATAAACATCCAATTATAAATTTAATATTAGAATATCGTATGCTTACAAAACTTTATAGTACATATATTGAAGGATTAATGAATTATATTGGTAGTGATAATAAAATACATACAATATTTACTCAAACTTTAACAAGAACAGGAAGATTATCTTCAACCGAACCTAATTTACAAAATATACCAGTTCGTTATGAGTATGGAAAATTAATTCGTAAAGCTTTTGTACCAAGTGAAGACTCAGTACTATTAAGTAGTGACTATTCCCAAATAGAACTTCGAATATTTACACATATGGCTAATGTTGAAACACTTGTTGAAGCAATAAAAAATGGACTAGATATTCATACTAAAACAGCAATGGATATTTTTCATGTTTCTAAAGAAGATGTAACAAGTAATATGCGTAGAATTGCAAAAGCAGTAAACTTTGGAATTTTATATGGAATAAGTAGTTTTGGACTTGCTGAAAATATTCATACTAGTGTAGGTGAAGCTAAAGAATTCATAGATCACTATTTTGAAGCTTATCCAGGAATTAAAAATTATATGGATGAAGTAGTTAAAGAAGCTTATAAAAATGGTTATGTAAAAACACTTTTAAATCGTAAAAGAACAATTAATGAACTTAAAAGTAATAATAAAATGATTCGTAACCAAGGTGAACGTATGGCACTTAATACACCAATTCAAGGAACAAGTGCTGATATAATAAAAAAAGCCATGAATGAAGTTAAATTAGCTTTTGAAGAAAATAATTTAAAAAGTAAATTAATACTTCAAGTTCACGATGAACTTATAATTGATTGTAAAAAAGATGAACAAGAAATAGTAACAAAACTTTTAAAAGATATTATGGAAAATACAATAAAATTAAGAGTTCCTCTTGAAGTAGATATTCATTATGGTGACAATTGGTATGATGCAAAATGAAAAAAATAATTTTTTTTCATTTTTTTCTTCCAAAATATGATACAATGTATAAGATATAAATAGGTGATACAATGAATAAATCAGTAAAAGTAATGGGTTTTAGTATAATTGTAAATTTATCATTATCTATTTTAAAAATAGTTATTGGTTTTATAGGTAAAAGTGGAGCTTTACTTGCCGATGGAATGCATTCATTAAGTGATTTTGGAACAGATTTTTTTGCAATCGCAGGAACTTTCTTTTCTAATAAACCAGCTGATAAAAACCATCCATATGGACATGGTAATATAGAATATTTGACAAGTATTGGAATTTCTATAGGAATAATTATTGTAGGATTTTCAATTATATATGAAGCAATTACTAGAAATGTTGTAATACCAAGTATACTTGTAATATTAGTAAGTATATTCACAATAATAGCTAAATATCTTCTTGCAAGTTTTATTTTAAGAAAAGGAAAAGAATATAATAACCATATATTAATTGCTAGTGCTAAAGAAAGTAATATGGATGTAATAAGTTCGGTTGTTGTATTAATCTCATCCATTCTAATTCAATTTTCAAATCAAGTACCAATACTAAAATATAGTGATAAAGTTTCTATGTTTGTAATAGGAATATTTATTGTAATCGTTGGTATTAGTATTTTAAAAGAAAACATTAGTTTAATACTTGGACAGCAAGTAGATGATGAAGAAATGAAAAATGATATAGAAAATATATTATTAAAACATGAAAAAGTTCATGAAGTAATAAGATTTATTTTAATAAAATTTGGACCTCATTATAAATTTAGTTGTACATTAAAAATGGAAGAAGATTTATCATTAAAAGAAGCACATGAAATAACTGAAGAATTAGAAAAAGAAATAAAAGAATATAATAAAGATATAAATTATATAAATATTCATATGGAACCAAAAGAAGATAATTGACAAACATTTAAAATGTGTGATAAAATATCTTCATAAAACGAAGAAGGAACTAAGTAATAAATAATTATTTTTAAGAGAGTCTATGGTTGGTGAAAATAGATAAATAATATTTATGAAATCTACTCCTGAGTGAAATGTAAACATTTCCGGTTAATACCGTTATATTAATTAAGTAAAGTTAAGGATGGTACCGCACTTTTGTGCTCCTTTGGTACTGTCTTTTTTTTGTAGAAAGGATTGATAATATGATTAAAGAACACGATAAGTATAGACATTTTAAAGGAAATGTTATAGAAGTTATTTGTGTTGGTAAGAATAGTGAAACATTAGAAGAAATGGTTGTTTATAAACATGATGGTAATGTTTGGATAAGACCACTCTCGATGTTTGAAAGTAGGGAAGATGTAAGTAGTAGACCTGATAATGTGACTGGTCAAAAATATAGATTTGAGAAAATAGAGGAGGAATAATATGATAGATATTAAATTAATAAGAGAAAATAAAGATTTAGTTAAAGAAAATATTAAAAAGAAATTTCAAGAACACAAATTACCTTTAGTTGATGAAGTTTATGATTTGGATTTAGAATTTCGTAAAATAAAACAAGAAGGAGATGAACTTCGTTCTTTAAAGAATACTAAGAGTAGTGAAATTGGTAATCTTATGCGTGAAGGAAAAAAAGATGAAGCTTTAAAAATTAAAGAAGAAGTTGCTGGCTATGGAGCTAAGATTGATGAACTTGGAAAGAAAGAAGAAGAATTAAGTTTAAAAATTAAAAAACGTATGATGGTTATTCCAAATATTATTGATGATAGTGTTCCAGTTGGAAAAGATGATAGTGAAAATGTTGAAATTGAGAAATTTGGAGATCCTTTTGTACCTGAATATGAAATACCATACCACGCTGATATAATTGAAAAATTAAATGGTTTAGATAAAGTAAGTAGTGGTCGTACTAGTGGAAATGGTTTTTATTATTTAATGGGAGATATTGCTAGACTTTCTAGTGCTATGTTAAGTTATGCCCGTGACTTTATGATTGATAAAGGATTTACTTATTGTATTCCGCCATTTATGATTCGTAGTGATGTTGTAACTGGGGTTATGAGTTTTGATGAAATGGATGCTATGATGTATAAAATTGAAGGTGAAGATTTATATTTAATTGGAACTAGTGAACATTCTATGATTGGTAAATTTAAAGATCAAATTGTAAAAGAAAGTGATCTTCCAATTACAATGACTTCATATTCACCATGTTTCCGTAAAGAAGTAGGGGCTCATGGTATTGAAGAACGTGGAATTTATCGTGTTCACCAATTTGAAAAACAAGAAATGATTGTTTTATGTAAACCAGAAGAAGCAATGGATTGGTACAATAAAATGTGGTCATTTACTGTTGAGTTATTTAGAAATATGGATATTCCTGTTCGTACTTTAGAATGTTGTAGTGGTGATTTAGCTGATTTAAAAGTAAAATCTTGTGATGTTGAAGCATGGAGTCCAAGACAAAAGAAATATTTTGAAGTTGGTTCTTGTTCAACTCTAGGTGATGCTCAAGCAAGACGCCTTGGAATTCGTACTAAGGGAGATGCTGGAACATATTATGTAAGTACTCTTAACAATACAGTTTTAGCTTCTACACGAGCTTTAATCGCTTTAATTGAAAATAATTATAATGAAGATGGAACAGTTAATATTCCAAAAGTATTACAACCTTATATGGGTGGTAAAACAAAGATAGGATAAAACAACAATATTACGAAATCGAAAGAACTATAGAATATGAACTAGATATTGAAAAAAATAAATGTCATAATTATAAAAATTCTGAAAAATTTATTAAAGATATTGCTTCTTTTACATCAAATATGTGGCAAATTCATCCATTTAGAGATGGAAATACAAGAACAATTTGTGTTTTTATTCAAAAAAATTTAAATACATTAAATATAAAAACAAACAATGACTTATTTAAAGAAAATTCTATATTTTTTAGAAATGCTTTAGTTAGAAGTCAATATAGTAATAAAGAACAAAATATAGATTATGATTATAGTTATTTAATTAATTTTTTTGAAAACTTATTATTGAATAGTAATAATAATTTATCTAATGATGATCTAGATTTAAAAGAAAAAAATATTAGTAAAAAAATAATTCATTCGCTTTGAATGAATTTTTTGTTAACTAAAAAGGATGATTTTAGTATCATCTTTAGTCATTAAAGTTTAATAAATTTAATAGTTTATTAATAACTTCATTATTAGTTGTATCTTTCTCTAATAATTGATTAAGAAATTCTTTTGTTTTTTTACTTTGTGGTAACATATATCCGGATTCACGATATAAATCTTCTAAAATTAAACGATTAGCTTTAGAAATGATTTTAGCTAAGAATTTTTCGCCTTCGTTATTACTATTCTTTATAATATAGTTGGCTAATTGTTCTTGATCGACTTTACTTTCAATGATAAATTTTAATTTTTCTATGACTTCATCATCTTTTGGTTGTTCTTTTGGATATTCATATGGGACCATTGAAATAGCTCCCGCTGGACAAGCTTTACTACATGCACCACATCCAATACATTTATCAAAATCAATTTGACCTGTTTCCGTATCAGTTGCTCCAGTAGGACAAACAAATAAACATAAACAATCTTTACTACATAATCTTAAATTACGTATTGCTCTTTCCTTACTCATTTAGGCACCTCTCTTTACTTCAAGTAATTTAAAGTTAGGAACTTTACAAACTGGACATATTTCTGGTTTTTCATCACCAACATATACAAATCCACATACATCACAAACATAAACTTTTTTATCAGTAGGTATACCATTATCAATTAATGATTTTAATATCATTGTTACTTTTTCACCCCAACCAATAACACGTAATGCACCACGATCTTTCTTTTCACTAGCTATTTCACTAGCTTTTTTATAATTAGAATTTAAATCTTTATTTATTTTTTCAATTATAGTTGAAAAATCTCCTTGTTCTTGAGCTTTATTGTTATAATAATTAGCTAATGTCATAAATAATTTAGCTTCTTCATCTAAATATTGTTTTTCACATCCACGAGCTAAACTACTACATAAAGCACTAATTTCCCCCAAATTCATTTCTCTTAAATTTTTATCATTTTCTTCGTTAATTTCAATCTCTATTGCCTCAGCTTTAAAAATATTTTTAGGTGCTCCACATAAAGGACATTTCCAATCATCCGGTAAATCTTCAAATTTTATACCTTCTTTTTCTTCATCATAAATATAACCACATATAGGACATTTATACTTTTTCACTTCTTATCATCCTCCTGCTATAATTATACTATAAATTATTATTTATAACAATATGCTATATATTTGTTGTTTTTATAAGATTTTATGCTATACTATTTTCGAGGTGAAGTTTATGCCAGAGTTACCAGAGGTAGAAACTGTTAAAGAAACTTTAAAGAAAATTGTTTTAAATAAAAAAATTAGAAAAGTTGAAGTATTATATCCTAAGATTATTGAATATCCTAGTGTGAGTGATTTTATTAATATTTTAAAAGATAAAAAAATTAAAGATATTAATAGAAGAGGTAAGTGGTTAATGTTTAATTTAGGTGATTATACATTACTTAGTCATTTACGAATGGAAGGAAAGTTTTTCTTAAAAAATCATGATGATGAAATTAATAAACATGAACACGTTATTTTTAAGTTTGATGATAATGAACTAAGATACCGTGATACACGTAAATTTGGTCGTATGTATCTATATAAAAGTGATGAAGTAAATGATCATAAACCATTAAATGAATTAGGTTTAGAACCATGGGATAATAATTTAACTAGTACTTATTTAATAGAAAAATATAAAACTAAAAAATTACCAATTAAAACTGTTTTATTAGATCAAAGTATAATTGTGGGAATAGGAAATATTTATGCGGATGAAATATTATTTTTATCTAAAATTAATCCATTAACTAAGTGTTCAGATTTATCCAAACGTGATTGTGAAAAAATTATTAAAAATACTCGTGAAGTTTTAGAAAATGCAATTAAATTAGGTGGTACAACAATTAGAAGTTATGAAAGTAGTGAAGGGGTACATGGCTTATTTCAAAATGAACTTTATGTTCATAGTAAAGAAAATGAAAAATGTCCAAATTGTAATACTAAAATAAAAAAAATTCGAGTTGGTGGTAGGGGAACTTATTATTGTAGTAAGTGCCAAAAAATGAAGAAAAAAATTGAAAAAAATGATAAATAAGTCTTTATTTTGTGTTAATTTTGTGATAAAATTAATTTTGTTAAAAAAAGGAAGAAGTGGTAGTGATGAAAAAAACAAAAATAATTTGTAGTATTGGTCCAGCTAGTTGTCCTGTAGAAGTTATGACAAAAATGGTTGAAGCTGGAATGAATGTTGCTCGTATTAATTTTTCTCATGCAACTGAAGAAGAAAAGAAAGCTGTTGTAGCTTCAGTTCACGAAGTAAGAAAGATTACTGGTAAACATATTGGTATTTTATATGATACTAAAGGTCCAGAATTCCGTAATGGAATGCTTGAAAATGGTAGTATTAATTTAGTTGAAGGAAAAACAATTCGTATTGTAAAAGAAGATGTATTAGGTAATGAAGAACGTTTTTCTGTAAATCATGCAAGTGCTGTTGATTCTTTAGAAGTAGGAAATTCTATTTTACTTGAAAATGGTTTAATGGAAATTATTGTAGTTTCTAAAGAAGAAGATGGTGTAACTTGTAAAATATTACACGGAGGAGTTCTTGGAAATAAGAAGAGTCTTAGTGTACCAGGTGTTAAACTAGATATTCCATTTATTAGTG
>CALVVE010000038.1 GCA_944363775.1 uncultured Bacilli bacterium
TATGAAGACTTTTTTTAGAAAGGATTCTTGGAATGAACGAGATTATTGTGGTACTTGTTCTTATCCTATACACAATTATATTAATCAAACAAGATTAATTTTAAAACAAAAGAAAAACACTTAGCCAACAAAGTGTTTTCAAGAGAAGGCACTTTGAAGAGTCCTTCTTTTTTGTGCTTTCTACACTCTAATTATATTAAAAATATTTAAAAAAAGCAATATATTTACTTCTTTTTATAAATTAAATGTTTATACTTTATATCTTTGTATTCATGTTCACTAAGCAATTCGCGATCCCACTCGTTATTATTAATCTTTGGAAAAAAAGTATCTGCTTCTTTTGTCTCATCAATTTTAGTAATAATTAACTTATTCGCATACTCAATCATTTGTTTATAAATTTGTCCACCACCAATAACCATTACTTCTTCATTTAAACTTTTTATATATGCTAAAAGTTCAGTTATACTGTGGAAAACTAGTATTTCTGGATCTAATTCTAAATTTCTATGGGTTAGAACAATATGTTTTCTACCTGGTAATAGTTTAGGTAAAGAATTTAAAGTATTTATCCCCATAATTATTTTTTTATTCATTGTGTTTGCTTTAAAAAAGTTTAAATCTTCTGGAATATGCCATAATAATTTACTATCTTTTCCAAGTTCATTATTCTTACCTATTGCCGCAATTAAAGTTATATTCATAAATACCTCATTTCTATAAATATTTTAACACATTTCTCTAAAACTAGACAAAATTAAAAAAAAAGTTTATAATTATTAAGTCAGTTTGATTTTTCAAACATTCGTTTAAATTATAAAATATTATTAAATTATTATGTCGGGATTGTTATTTTTTGTTATATATAAACATTTTATAATGTTATTTTTGAGTATGTTTTTATAGTTTAATCGAGAGAAAGGAGATTTATGAAGTTTTTTAATAATAATATCGAAGACACTAAAATATTTGCTTTAGGTGGTCTTGGTGAAGTTGGAAAAAATATGTACTGCATTATGTATAAAAATGAGATTGTTATTGTTGATGCGGGTGTTATTTTTCCAGAAAGTGATTTAATGGGAATTGATTATGTTATTCCTGATTTTACATTTTTAAAGAAAAATGAAAAGAAAATAAAAGGGTTATTTATTACTCATGGACATGAAGATCATATTGGAGGTATTCCTTTTCTTCTACAAACTGTTAATATTCCAGTGATATATGCGCCTAATCAAGCAGTAGGACTAATTAAGAAGAAATTAGAAGATCGTAATATCCAATATAAAAATTTAATTGTTTATACTGATAAAACAAAAGTTAAGTTTAAAAATATGAGTGTTGAATTTTTTAGAACTACTCACTCTATTCCTGATTCACATGGAATAGTTGTTCATACACCAAATGGTACAGTTGTTACTACTGGTGACTTTAAATTTGACTTAACACCTATTGGTCCAATGGCTGATATTCACAAAATGGCTAGTATTGGTTCTCGTGGTGTTTCCCTACTTTTAAGTGATAGTACAAACGCTTTAAATCCAGGAATGAGTACTAGTGAATCTAAAGTTGATGATGCTCTATCAGAACTTTTCACTAAGAAAAAAGATGGTCGTATTATAATTGCAACTTTTGCATCTAATATTTATCGTTTAAAACATATTGTTGATACTTGTAAACGTAATGGTCGTAAGATTGCAACTTTTGGTCGTAGTATGGATAACAATATTGAAATATCTATTCAAGGTGGATATATAAAACATAAAGATATTTTTATTACACCAGATGAAGCAAATCGTTTACCAGATAATAAAGTATGTCTATTATGTACTGGTTCACAAGGAGAACCACTTGCAGCTTTATCAAGAATTGCGAATGGTTCACATCGTCAAATAAAATTAAAACCAGATGATACGGTAGTATTCTCTTCAAGTCCAATACCTGGAAACGCTATAAGTATTGCAAGAACTGTTAACAAATTATATTTAAAGGGCGTTGATGTTTATACTAATACATCACTTCCAGATATTCATACATCAGGTCATGGTAATACCGAAGAATTAAAATTAATGCTTCGTTTAATTAAACCAAAATATTTTATGCCTGTGCATGGTGAATATCGTATGTTAAAAGCTCATGCGGATGCGGCTATTGATTGTGATATACCTAAGAAAAATATCTTTATTATGAGTAATGGTGAAGTTTTATCTTTATATAAAGGTAAAATTAATAAACAAGGTAGTGTTATTGCTGGAGATGTTTATGTTGATGGTAATCGTATTGGTGATGTTGGGGCTGCTGTTATTAAAGATCGTAAAATAATGGCTAATGATGGTATCGTTGTTGTAATTGCTAATATTGATACTAAAGAACATAAATTACTAGGTAATCCAAATATTACTACTCGTGGTTTTGTCCTTGTTAATGACAATGCCGAATTAATTAAAAAACTAGAAGATATAAGTAAACGTGCAATTCTTTCTAAACTTAATAATCAATTAAGTTATAGTGATATTAAAAATGAAATTACTGCTCATTTAACAACTTACATATATTCTAAAACAGGACGTAAACCTATTATTTTACCAGTAATAATGGATGTTAAAAGAAAAGCTAAAAAAAATAATAATAAAAATGTTTCTGAAAAATAGAAACATTTTTTTAATTTGTTATAGGAAGAAATATTTTCACACTAGTTCCACCCATCGTATTATTCTCATAATTTATAATTCCATCATGAGCTTTAATTATTTGTTTTGATAAACTAACACCAAGTCCTGTACCATTAACCTTAGTGGTAAAGAATGGTTCACCAATTTTCTTTAATACTTCATCTTTTATTCCTACTCCATTATCACTTATTTCTAAATAAAAATTATTATTATTAATATCTGTTTTAATTGATATATTACCAGCTTTTTCACTAGGAATAGCTTCAATACTATTCTTTATTACATTCATTAACACCTGCATTAATCTATTATAATCTCCTAATATATAAATATCATCATCTACTAAATCAATATTAGTTTTAATATTTTTTTCTTTTAACATTAAATTAAAATTATTCATTACATCTTCAACTAAAATATTTACATCCATATAATCTTTTTCTACTTTAATTTTAGATATAGCTAAAAAATCTTGTAATAATAATAAAGTTCGATTAATCTCACTTTTCATAATTGGTACATATTTTTTACTATGTTCAATATTATTAACATCAAACATATCTAAATAACCTTTACATACAGCAATAGGATTCTTTATTTCATGAGTAATTCTAAAAATACTACTTCTCACCTTTTTATCTTCCTCTATTTCTCTTTTATTAATATAATATTTAGTAATATTTTCACACACATTAAATAATTTAAAAGCTAAACTTAAAGAAAAAACAAAGAAAATATATAATAAAGTATTTTCAAATATTAAATAAAAACTTGAAATATTAATTATTATATTAAAATATTTTAAAATTAAAAATATACTTATAAATTGTTTATACATTGGTTTTCTTAAATAAAAATAATAATAAATTAAATAATATAAAGAATATCCTATAATTAAATAAGTTATATTAATACTTAAATAATTTTGTGTATACATTATTATTATTATAGATATAATTATTGGAGTTACTAATCGACGTTTTAAAAAAGAAATAACAAGTGGAATATTTAATAATAAAGCATTAAAATATACAACTTCTTCATTAGTAAAACGAATTAATAGATAAAGTGATGTTAAAAGTGAAATATCTAATATTAAATCATTTTCTTTCTTTTCACAATTTTTATTAAATAATAAATAAAATAAATACATCATTAATGGAAATAAACAATAAATAGTATTAACAATAACAACTTCAAGTAAATTCATACCCTCACCTCATTATCATTATAGCTAACTCCTATGTCGAATGTTGTCGAAAAAAATAAAAAATGACAAAAATTTGTCATTTTAAGTCTTTTAAATATTTTTGAAATTGTTTAGCATTCTCACCAAGAATTATTTTTAATTGATTTTCAATTTCAACAATTCCACGAGCTCCCAATTTCTGAATTCCTTCTTTATTTACTTTAGAAACATCTTTAACATTAACAATAAAACGAGATTTATTAAACTCATAATTAATTATGTTAGAAGCTCCACCTAAGAATGAAACTAATTTATTTGTTTCTAAACGAAAATCTTTTCTTTTTGCACGTGTTATTGCAATTGCAATAATAAGCATTATTAAAAATATTATTATATATTGTATATATTCCATTTTATCACCACATTAATTATACTATAAAAGTTAAAA
Organism: uncultured Bacilli bacterium; assembly: GCA_944363775.1. Taxonomy (GTDB): domain Bacteria; phylum Bacillota_I; class Bacilli_A; order RF39; family UBA660; genus Pelethosoma. Next base: position 4,307 of record CALVVE010000038.1, read on the forward strand.
AAAAGATATAATTTTATCGTTTTAATTGTATAAATTTATTTTTTAGTGTAATATATTTATTGGTGAGATTATGAAAAATATTTCTAAATATAAAATTGATAAAGGAATTTTAATTCCTTTACTTATTTTAGCAACGATTAGTATTATAACAATTTATAGTGCTCAAACAATATTACCAAGTTACTTACAAGATTTAGCTCTAAGACAAGGAATTTGGTACATAGTTGGTTTTGGCTTAGCCTATTTTATAATGTTTATTGGAAATGACTTTATTTATGATCATGTATGGATATTATATGGACTCGGAATTTTATCACTCATTGGATTATTTTTCTTTGGAACTACTATTAATGATGCAATGTGTTGGTATTCAATTCCTGGTGTTGGTACAATCCAACCTTCAGAATTTATGAAAATTGTTCTTATTATAACTCTCGGAACTGTCATTCATGATTTTAATGAATCTTTTAGCAATCCAACCGTTATGGAAGAATTTCAATTTCTAATCAAAGTAGGAATTATTGTTTTAATTCCAAGTATTTTGACTTTTTTACAACCAGATACAGGGGTTGTATTAATATACTTATTAATTACTTTTGTAATGCTTTTCGTATCAGGTATTCGTTATCGTTGGTTCCTAATTGCTATTGCAATATTAGCTGCATTTGTTGGAATTGTACTTGCAATATATTTTATTAATCAAGATTTATTTGTAAAAGTATTTGGAACATCTTTTTTCCTACGTGTAGATCGTCTATTAGATTGGTCAGAAAAATCTGGTTACCAACTAGAAAATGGACTTTATTCAATTGGAGCTGGTGGAATATTCGGTGCCGGATTAAAAAATACTCCACTATATTTTCCTGAAGCACAAACAGACTTTGTATTTGCCGTTTATGCTTCTAACTTTGGTTTTATTGGATCAATGTTCTTAATTTTAATACTACTATTTTTTGATATAAAGCTAATTCAAATTGCAATAAAAAATCGTTCTAATAAAAATAAGTATATCATTGCCGGAATTGTTGGTATGCTTATTTATCAACAAATACAAAATATTGGTATGACTATTGGTTTAATGCCTATAACTGGTATTACTCTTCCATTTATTAGTTATGGTGGTTCATCACTATTAAGTTATATGATTATGGCTGGAATTATCTTTAATATTTCTAATGAATCACTTAGATATACAAATTAAAACTGTTACAAAATGTAACAGTTTATTTATTATATAAATTTAAAATATTAATAAATTCATCTTGTATTTCTTGAAGTCTTTCTTCTGTCTTTGCTTCAAAACGAGCAGTTATATTTGGTCCAGTATTTGAAACTCTAATTAAAGCCCATGAATCATCAAATAAAATTTTTACACCATCAATATCATTTATTTTATAACCTTTTTCTAAAGTATATTCTTTTATTTTTTCAATTACTCCATGCTTTTTTTCATCAGGTGAAGCAAATTTTAATTCATTAGTTGAATAGTATTTTGGTAAATCTACTAATAAATCACTTAAGCTTTTATTTGTTTTAGAAAGTAATTCTATCATACGAAGTCCACCATACATACCAGAATCAAATCCAGGAAATTTATCTCTAAACCAAACATGACCTGAAAGTTCACCACCAAAAACATAATTACCACTAAACATACGAGCTTTCATATAAGAATTTCCAGTACGATACATTTCATAAGCTGCCCCAAATTTTTTAGCTTCATCTTCAACTGCTTTACTACATTTAACATCAAATAAAATTCGTTTATTATCAGTTTGTGGTAAAATATCACGCATCATTAAAATCATATATTTATCAACAGCAACCATATTTCCTAAATTATCAACTATTCCAATACGATCACCATCACCATCGAATGCAAGTCCAACATCAGCTTTTGTTTCAACTACTCTCTTCTTTAAAGCTTCTAAATTACTTTCAACACTAGGATCTGGATGATGATTTGGGAATGTTGCATCGCTTTCACCAAATAGTACTTCAAAATCAATATTAAAATTACTATAAAGTTCTTTAGCAAACAAACTAGTTGTTCCATTTCCACAATCAATAATTGCTTTTACTCTTCTATCTCCTAAATTAATAGAATTAATCATCAACTTAAAATATTCTTCTTTAATATCTTTGTGATATAATGTTCCTTTTCCACTTTTAAATTCTTTTTTAAACGTAAAATTTTTAAAATCAACAATCATATCTCCACAAGCATTACCACGTTCATCAAAAGCCATTTTAAAGCCATTATCATCCTTAGGATTATGACTAGCTGTAACCATAATTCCTGAATAAATATTTAATACTTGCCATGCATAATAATACATTGGAGTTGTAACTAACCCAATATCATACACATCAATTCCTGTTTCTAAAATACCTTTAATTAATGCTTCTGTTAAACTTGGTGAAGATAAACGATTATCATGTCCAATAATACATTTATCTTTTCCTAAATTACTAATATAACTTCCAAAAGATAAACCAATTGTATAAGCTGTATCTTCATCAATATCAGTTGGATATACTCCTCTTAAATCATATCCTCTAAATATATAAGGATTAATATTTTCTTTTATTTTCATACTATCACCAATATTATCGTAACATAAACTAAAAAAAAAGAAAACAAAATGTTCTCTTATTGACATTATTTAACTAAAAATATTTTGTTTTAAAGCTTTAAAGAAACTAGTTGCTACTTTATTAATAATCTTTTTGTCATTCTTATTTATATTTTCTAACATTTTAAAAACTTGTTTAAATCCTTTAATACCTTTTAAATCTAATTCCGTAAAAGAAGAAACATTAGTTGTAAGTAAAAGTTTATATACTAAATCTACAAATTGTTCTCTTTCTTCAAGTGAAATTGTTTCTAACCATTCTGATATTATATTGTCCATTAGAACACTATTAGAATCAATATCATCATCATAAACAAAATCATAAACATTTATTTGCCATGAATAATAATCATGTTGCCATACTAATTTTTGATTACTTTTAACAACATAGTATCTATCATGACAGTTAAGTAATCTACCTATAATAGATGTTTGGGGAATATAAGTATAAATTCTTGATGCCATTACCTTATACTCTTCACTATCAGTAATATCTTTTAAAAATCCAGGTCCATCATAATTTAAAACTCTTTTAATTTTATTTTTAATTCTATTATCACAATGTAAAGCTGCATAAATAGCTAAATTTCCACCTTTTGAATGTCCTCCAACATATATTTTACTAAACATATTAATTTTTAAATTATTTAAATAATTTAAAGCACTAACTTGTGATGGAACAACATCTAAATATGTCATGTTAAAATCTTCTTTCCAACCAACAAAACTTCGATCTGTTCCACGATATGAGACATATATTTTATTTCCAGGAATATGAATTACTAAAGCAGCAAATTGTTTTTCTTTATCTATATTCATAGAACTTACAAAGTTACTTAATTTTAAATCTTTATAGCGATTACAATTAGCTAGTACACGTATTAATTTTGCATCATCAAGTAATAAAAAATCAGTTTCTTTTACTCTAGCATCAACCATTTTATTATATAATTCAGAAATTGTTACAACTTCTTTATCATTATCAATAACTTTTTCAAAAGGAAAATAAGATATTATTGATAATATTAAATAATCAATATTATTTAATTCTCTTTCTTCAAATGTTAAGTCACCACGCCATTTTAAATAATCTAAAATAGTATACATCTACATCACCTTATATTAATTATAACTTAAAATTAATTTATTTTAAATATTTTATTTACATTATTAAAAATAAATTGTAAAATATTATTGTAATGCCGAAATAGCTCAGTTGGTAGAGCAGCTGTCTCGTAATCAGCAGGTCATAGGTTCAAGTCCTACTTTCGGCACCATTAAGTTTAAAACTTGCACTTAGCAATAATAATATATAAGAGCATAATATTAATATTATGTTCATTTTTTTTATAAAATTTAAAATGTATACGGATATAGAAAATATTAATTTTTCAAACTTTTTAAAGTTAATCTTATTTTGTAAAAGTTTAGTTAATAATTCTAATTAAGTATTAAAACTATGATAAGATTTATTAAAGGAGGAATTAATTTGAATAAAATAATACAAAAGAAAAAAATAGAAAATATTACTTTTGAAAATATTAAACACATTGATCAAAATGATAATGAGTATTGGCTTGCTAGAGAATTACAAAAAGCTTTAGAGTATGTAGAATGGAGAAAATTTAATGGAGTTATTGAAAAAGCAAAAAAAGCTTGCTATAACAGTAATTATAATATAACAGAATGTTTTGTCGAGGTCGACAAAACATCAAAAATGCCTAATGGTGGAACAAAAAAATTATTAGATTATAAATTAAATAGATATGCTTGTTATTTAATTGTTCAAAATGGAGATCCTAGAAAAAAAGTTATTGCATTAGGTCAAACTTATTTTGCAGTACAAACAAGAAAACAAGAACTTTCTGAATTTGAATATGATAATCTTCCCGAAATAGAAAAAAGATTTTATCAAAGAAATATAACTAAACAAGGAAATTATTTATTGCAACAAGTAGCTACATCTGCTGGAATTAAAAATATGGCTGAGTTTCATAATGCTGGTTATAAAGGTTTATATAATGGAGAAACAGCCAATGATATTTTTAAAAGAAAAAATCTACGTTACCGAGAAGATATTTTAGACAATATGTGTAGTGATGAACTAATTGCTAATTCATTTAGAATATCACAAACAAAACAAAAAATTGAAAATGAAAATATTAAAGGTGAAAATAATTTAAAAATGGCTCATAATTTAGTTGGAAAGGAAGTTAGAAAAACTATTAAAAAATTGGGTGGTACTATGCCAGAAGATTTTCCTACTCCTAACAAAAGTTTAAAAGAATTAGAAAAAGAGAAAAAAAGATTAGAAATCTAAAAAAATTTATTAATAAGATACTGCTTTTATTATTTTATATTAATTATGAAAGTAAATAAAAAAACGATTTCAAA
>CALVVE010000039.1 GCA_944363775.1 uncultured Bacilli bacterium
ATTATTAATTCGGCTATTTTCGGCTTATTTTACCAAACCATACTTTTATATAAATGTTTTAATGCTTAATATATTAACATTAGAATAAACGTTCGTCAATGATAAAATTAAAATAATGTTAAAAACTCAAAAATCTCACTAGTAGTAACTTTACTAAAGAAAATAATAAGAAAAGCTATTAAGATAAAAGGTCCAAAAGGTATCATATGCTCTTTATTTTTATAAAGTAAATACAAAGATACTGGTAAAGCTATTAAAGAGGCTAAAAAGATAGTTACAAGTCCTAAAAAAGGATCTATTACAAGACCTAAAACAAAGAATAATTTAACATCTCCTCCCCCTAAAGATTCTTTTTTAAATAAAGCATTACCTAGTTTCATTAAACAAAACATAAAAAAGAATAGAGATAATCCACTAAGTAAAGATAACCCTACACCAGTTATCCCTTCTAAAAAGAACTCTAATATTATAATAACTATACTAAAAAAGATAATTACTTCATCAGGTATAATCATATAAGTCAAATCACTTGCAAATATAATCATAGCAAGTGCCACAATACTCAAAGATAAAACTAAGTCTATTGAAAAACCAAAACTATAATAAGATAGAGCAAATAAAATACCTGTAACAAGTTCTATAAAAGGATTTAATAAACTAACCTTTTTATGACAGTATCTACATCTTCCTTTTAAAAAAATATAAGAAAACATTGGTATTAAATCATACCATGCAAGAGTATGTCCACAATTATCACAAACACTTCTTTCATTAACAAACTTTTCATGTTTACTTAATCTTAAACCTACACAACAAAAGAAAGACCCAAAGACTAGGCCTATTATAAAGAAACAAATTATATATAATACTTCCATAAAATCACCTATTGAATCTTTCCATAAATATCAAACATTGGAACAACTACTGCTAATAAAATAGTACCAACTATTAAAGCTAGAAATGCTATCATTAAAGGCTCTATAAAACTCTGCATCTGCTTAACTAAAGTCTTATGCAATACTTGATAATAATTAGCAACTTTCTCCATCATCAAACCTAACTGTCCTGTCTTCTCACCTGTTACAATCATTTCATATGCAGCAACAGGAAAAGCCCAACTACCTTTAAATGACTCTGATATATTAGCACCTTTATTAAGATTAATTATTGTTTTAGCAACTAACTCTTTATATATTTCATTATTAGTTATCTTAGCAAGTACTTCCATACTATCAGTAATAAAAACTCCATGATTTAATAGTGAAGCAAATGTCTTAGTAAAGTTATAAACTTCACTATATATTATAATTTGACTAGCAACAGGTATATGCATAAGAACAAGTTGAACATTTTTTCTGAAGCCTCTAAATTTTTTATATAAAAATACAAATGCACCTACAGAAATTCCTACAACCAATATTACTATCATATAATGATTTACAATAAAATCACTCGCGGCCATTACAAAAGTTGTAATAGCAGGTATCTCAGCATCATTATCTTCATACATAGAAACAAAGCTTGGAACAATACTAACTAAAATAAAGATAACAACACCTATCGCAATACACAAAACTATAATAGGATAAGTCATAGCAGATACCATGGCTTTTCTTGTTTCTTCTTTAGATGTATAATAATCAGCCATATCATCTAAAACAGATGTTAAATCACCTGTAAGTTCAGCAGTTTTTATCATATTAACTAAAAGTGTAGGAAATTTATCTCCTTGTTTTTCCATAGCAGTAGACAAATCTTGCCCTTTTAATAGTTCATAAACAACTTTCTGATATATTTTTCTCTGTTCAGCTTTTTCACTTTGTTTTTCCAATATTCTTACAGAATCTATCAAAGCAATACCTGCCTTTAAATAAGTAGATAATTGTGTAAGAGAAAAAGATAAATCCGCTGCTGTAAACTTACCACCAATATTAATATCAACATCATAAAATTTACGAGGAACTACTTCTAATACTTCATATCCTTCATTTTGTAAAAATATCTTAACTTCATCAGCACTTGGTCCTTCAAAAGTACCACTAATTATTTTCCCATTGCTACCTTTTACTTTATAACGGAATGATGATACAGGTTCTTTATCTAAAACTATTTGTTCTTTAGCATTAAGTTTACTAGCATTCATCATAGATTCTACTTCCATAATAGCTGAATCTTCTTTAGCCTCTTCTTCTCTTCTTTTACTAACTTTACCTCTACTAAGTTTATCAATAATAGCAAAAAAACCAGTATGAGCATAATTTAAAATACGTTTAGGAGTAAGTAAAATATAACGAACAACATGATATATGAAAATAAACGGCATAGCAAGTGCTTCCATATTCTCTCCTCCTTATTCTTAAATTAATTATAACACTGTATTTTATTATTCACAAGTAGGAAAAATTAATCATATATTAAAGTAAAGGGAAAGGTAGTGTTTTTATGTATAACGAGTACAATATGGGATATCCTAATTACAATTATATGCCCAAAAGAGGAATAAACTGGAATAATATTTTAAATAATACGCAAAGAACTCTTGGTATAATTAATCAAGCAATACCAATAGTTTATCAAGTAAGGCCGTTATTAAGTAATGCTAGAACACTTTTTAGAGTAGCTTCTGCTATTAATAGTAATGATGATATGGAAGAAGAAAGCAATACAATTAATAATAGTAATTATGAGAGTAATACAAATTATGAAAATGAAAAAGATAGTATAGGACCTAAGTTTTTCTTATAGTCAATACTATCTTTTTAAATGTAATATTTTTTAGCAAGTGAACTTTGAAACAACTTCCTTTTATTCTAATTAGTTTTGCTTTACTAATACTTACCATTAAAATATAAATAGCGACACTCTAATCAACTTTGAGAAGAGTGTCTGCAATCCAAAAAACTTATGGAGGAGACATTCGGCCGCAAATCAAATGTTCCTCTTTTTTTAGTTTATGCAAATTTCTTTTACATATTCATAATATCATAAATGTTATGTTTATGTAAGTATCTAACTTATAACTTTTTGGTTTTTACATGTTTATTGGCATTATAATGAAAAACATTCTCTTCATTATCTATATATGAAGGTATTCCTCTTTTAGCAAGTGAACTTTGTAATAATTTTAAATCTACTATTTCTGCAGGTATTTCTTCATTAACAATTAAGCATACTAAAGAACCATTAGTTAAAGCTCTTTCATAAACATCTTTTCCATAACTAGATATTAATTTTTCTTTCTTAAGTTCTATACTACCTATACCATATTCTGCAATTAAATTATTATGCTGAGATAAATCATCTGCAACAGTTGTAGTTTTTTCTTTTACATTTTTTAAGAATTTATAATATTCTTGTTCTTGTTTTTCTACTCTACTATTTATAGCATCTAAAAATCCTTTTTCTTCACAAATTCTAATTAAATCTTTAGCAGTTAAATAATGACCACTAGACAGTAAAATTAGGCTACCCGCATTTGCAGTTGCATATCCCTTATTATTAAAATTTGTACTTTGCTCTGAAAACTCTTTCATAGAATTATTTTCGCTTATCTTCTCTCCATCATATTTAGAAAATTGCTTAATTTTACCATCAACACCAAGATACACAGTTTCTTCTTCATAATAATGGAGCACTTTTTTATACACCATTTTAGACAAAGGATATTTTCCTTTCCCAAAATCATTAATACTTCTAATATCATTAAAAGCAAAAGAAACATTCTCTTCTTCTAAAAACTTTTCTTTAGTAACATCAAAATATCTAAAATTTCTATTTATCCAAGAAACGCTTCCATCTTTACCAACCATAGCATAACCATACTCGTTAAAATCAGTGGCAATATCATATCTATATGGCAATAAAAAATTATCTTCTCTTACATAAGCATATTCTTTATTAGCAGTTTGTACTACTTTAAAACCATTTACAAAATCACGAGTATCATCAATAATATCAAAAGATTTTTTTCTACCTAATAATGGTTTTTCTATAGATATAATTTTTTCCTCTCTAGTTCCTTCATTCAAGGTATAAATATTCTTTCTTGCATATGCTTCTCCACCAGATCCTTGTGCCCCTTTAATACTTATAATTTTCTTAGGTAACTCATTCATAATAATTCCTTCTTTCTTAGATTTCTATTCTACAAATGTATTGGATTAAAGTCAAACTTACTTATTTATATCTATTTTTTTAGTTTTAACATGTTTATTACCATTATAATGGAAAACATCTTCTTCATAATCTATATAGGAGGGTATACCATTTTTAGCAAGTAAACTTTGAAATAATTCTATATCTATTAAATTAGAATGACGAAAACCATTTTTGAATAAAAAAGCAAACTTTTTATTAGAAATAACAGCTTTATAAACATCTATTCCATATTCCCATAGAATTTTATCCCTTACTGATGAAAATTCTGAAATGTTCGCTATTGATTCTAATCTTAGCATATCATATTCAGTTTCTACTTCGTTATTTTTTAATAACTTATCTAACGTACTCATAGTATTTTCTGATGTATATTTTAAAAACTTATTATATGCTTGCTTAAACTTCTTTTCGTTATCAATTACAATATCTAGGAATCCCTCTTTTGTAGCTATTTTCATTAAATCTTTAATTTTAGCACTTCTTATTAAGTCTTTAACAGATAAATAGTAGCCACCAGATAGTAATATTAACTCACAATCATTTGCAGTAGCATGTCCCTCATCATCAAAAATTGTACTATACTCTGGAAACTCTTTTATAGAATCACTTTCACTTATTTTTTCACCATCACATTTAAAAAATTCTTTATATTTACCATCAATACCTAAATAACTAACATCAGTATTATTATAAAAACGGCTTATTCTTGATAAAGGAGTCTCTCCTTTACTGAAATCACTAACACTCATAAAGCCATTAAATCTAGCATGGTTACTTTCCATTTCATCTAAAAACTTTTCTTCATTAGCATCAAAATATCTAAATTCTCTATCAATCCAAGAAACTTTAGCATCTTTACCAACCATTGCATAACCATATTCATTAAAGTCAGTTGCAATATCATACCTATATGGTAATAAAACATTATCTTTTTCTCTTATATAAGCATATTCTTTATTAGCAGTTTGTACCACTTTAAAGCCATTTACAAAATCTTTAGATTCATCAATAATTTGATCAGATTTGGCTTTTCTTACATACCCTCCTCGGTAACGTGGAAAATCAATAGAAATAAGAACTTCTTTATTTATAGTATAGCTATATCCTAATAACTCTCCTTCAGACCACATAGCACTCCCCTCAATAATTGTAACTTTTTTGGGAATATTCTCCATAACAACACCTCATTTCATATTTCTTATTCTACAAATGTATTGGATTAAAGTCAACATCTAAAATATTTTTTTGTTTCCATTATTTTGCCATCTTTCATCAATAATATTTTGTTACAACTTTTTATTGTAGATAATCTATGCGCAATAATAAAGCAAATTCTTCCTTTTGTAATTTCATTAATAGCATTTTTTATAAGTTCTTCATTACTATAGCTTAGTGATGATGTTACTTCATCTAATATTATTAAGCTAGGATCTTCTACTAAAATTCTTGCAAAATTTATCATTTGTTTTTCCCCTTGAGATAAAGTATCTTTATTCTTACTTAAATCTGTTTCATATCCATCTTTAAGACTCATAATCTTATTATGTAAATTTAATCTTTTACAAATATTAACTATATCTTCATTACTAATTTCCTTTTTTACATAATTTATATTTTCATATACATTACCTTCAAAAATAACTACATCTTGCATAACATAACCAATTTCTTTTCTTAGGGCATTTAATTTATATTGCTTATAATCAATATCATTTATCTTTATTTGACCATTTTCTAAATCATAAAATCTACACAATATATTGGCTAATGTTGTTTTTCCTGACCCAGTTCTACCAATAATAGCAATTTTATCACCTTTATTTACTTCGATATTTATGTCTTTTAAAATTTTCTTTTTACTATTATAAGAAAAATTTATATTTTTAAATTCTATGTTATTTATCTTCTCCAATTGTAGATTTCCCTTATCTTCTTCCATTTTTACTTCATCATTAAATTTTAACACTTTACAAAATGAAATATATGATTTATTTAATTTATCTACATATCTTATAACTATATCACAATATCTTTTTATAGAAGAAGTAGCATTAATAAATATCATTAAACTTCCATACGTCATTGTACTTTTTAATATATCTATGCCACCTACATAGGTAACGATTACAATTGCCAGTAAAGAAAATATATTATAAATAAAAGTATATTTACGAACTATATTATCTAATTTATTTTCTTCATCATTATAATCTTTAATTAACTTATTTATCTTATCTAATCTATCTTTTTCTAATCTTAATGATTTAATAATTTCTAAACAATTAATTTCTTCAGTAGTCCATTTTGTAACTAAAATATTTGCCTCTCTAATATTTTTCAATAATATAAAAGTTTTTTTATTAGAGAGTATTAATGCTATATATCCTATAATATATACAATAATTAATAATAATGTTAATTTAACATTCATAAACAATAATATTACAATATAAGTTAAAGCCCTAACACCAAAACTCATTGGTATCAAACTATTTTGCGTAAAAAACATCGCTAAATTATTTGTATCATTAACAATAAGTTCAAATAGATAACTAGAACTACTATTATCAAAGTATTCAATTTTAGAATTTATTAATTTATTAAACACTTCTTTTCTAGCATAATTTGAAAAATCTCGTTGTAAATGATGTCTTAAAATACAATTTAATATTCCTTCTGATATATTAACTATATTTTTTATAATCATTAAAATAGACAAAAATAAAACTAACCTAATATTTTCTTTTGCAATAGCTGAATCAAATAACGAATATGTCATATATTGATCAATTACTATCCATATAACAGATGATAAAAAAAACTCAATAAATGTAATAATAATTCTTTTTTCAAAATGACCATAATGATACATTTTTTTCAATCTATTAAAAGTTTTTACTACCTTCATAACTCTATTCTCCTATTTTCAATTGCATTTTTGCATATATTAACTAATTTATTATAATTTTTATTTTTTCTTATAAGTTCTTGATGTTTACCAATAATTATTTTTTTATTATCAATAAAAAATATAGTTTCATTATTTTCTAATTTAGATAAATCTTGAGTTATATATATTGATATTTTATCTTTATTAAGTTCTTTCAAATTAGATTTTATTTTTTTCTTAGTACTCTCATCAACTTTGCTCAAAGCATCATCAAAAATTATTATATCATTATCTTGTAACAAAGTTCTAGCGATAGAGATACGTTGTTTCTGTCCTCCGCTTAATTTTATTCCTTTCTCTCCTAATAACTCATTATATTTATTTGGCATTTCATTTACTTCATTTGTTAGTTCACATATTTTAATAACAGAATCTATCTTTTCTAGAGTATTATATTTCCCAAAAACATCTATATTATTTCTTATGGTATCATCTAAAATAAATGGTTCTTGAAAAATAACACCTATATAATTTCTTAAAGTAGCTCTACTCAGTTCTTTTAAGTCAATTCCCCCTAATAATATTTGACCTTTATAGGGAATGAAACCTAATAAAACTCTAATTATTATACTTTTTCCACTACCATTTTCTCCTACTAAATATATTTTTTTACCTTTTTCTATTTTAAAAGATACATTTTCTAATATTGTCATATAATCAACTTTAATTGTAACGTTTTTAAATTCTAAACTTATATCATCAATAATTGTAAGTTTATCATTTTTATTTTCTTCTTTTAATGATAAAAAATAGCTTAATCTATTAGTAGGTACTAGAAAAATATTTACATCATTAATCATATAAATAATCTGTACCACATACTCTAATAAATTACTTGAATATGTCATAAGTACCATTAATGTTCCTATATTCATATTACCATTTATAACAAAAATACCACCTATTAAAAAGATAAAAGGATCTTTAAACTTTCTTAATCCCGTTCCAATTAATTCGTAATATATTAAATAATCTATAAGTCTTTTATCGTTTTTATTATACTCATTACTTATTTTATTAAATTCTTCTATTTCATCTTTTTCTTTATTAAATATTTTAATCATTTTAGCATTATTTATAATATTAATTGTTTTTGAAATTATTTTTTCGTGTAAATCTATATTTTTATTCACTATAGGTTTAGTTATTTTTAAATACCATATTGACATAATAGTTATAATAATTATTATGACTAAAATTACTATACTAACTAAAATATTCAAATTAAAAATTTCATACATTGAAAAAAGAAAAATAAATAATGAATCTATAATTAAATTACATTTAGTACATACAAAATCAATAAAATTATTACTATCATTACTAATTCTTTGTAGTATTTGCTCTTTTCCATAATTTATATAATCATTATATTCTAAATAGGTAACATGCTCTAATAATTTTGTTTTTAAATTTTTATTCATTGATAATTTTAACTTAGTATTAAATAAGCTTTTTATGTAATTTAGTATACTTATAGCAAAAATAATTATAAACATATAAATACCTAATACAATTAATTTTGATATCATATCGTTATTATAAAAACTACTTACAATAAAGCTTGGTATTTGACCAGTTTCCATTATTACTCCATCTATTACGTATGATATAAATTTAGCTAAGCTAATTAATAAATAAGAAGATATTAAACTGCTTATTAATATACCTATAATATATTTTTTTGAATTTTTAAGGGCTACCTTTAATACTTCTTTCATAGATTATAACTACCTCTCTTCTTATATGTAAATTCTACAAATGTATTGGATTAAAGTCAATATCTAAATTAACTTTATTGACAGAAGCATAATAATCAACTAATTTTTCTAAGACTTCATGAATATTATCTTGATACTGATATTTTAATATTAATTGATAGTGATAGATATTTTGTTTTTTAAAGATAGATGCAGGACTAGGTCCTAAAATAATAGTCTTATCTAAATATTTATGACAAACTTTCTCACACTTCTTCGCTTCAACTAAGGCTAGCTTACTATCTT
>CALVVE010000040.1 GCA_944363775.1 uncultured Bacilli bacterium
TCATGCAAATCAGCAGAAAAACAATAGTACTTTAGGACTATTTGGTATGTAAATATTGACATAATTAAAAAAAAATAGTATATTTATTATATATTGAGGAGGTAACTAATTATGATGTTTAATGTTTTAGTTGAATGTATGGGTGTTGATATACCAGAAATATTACCAAATATTTCATCTTTAGCTGTTACTTTAATCAAAGTTGCTGTTCCTATTGGATTAATTATTTATGGTATGGTTGATTTAGGAAAAGCAGTTATGGCTTCAGATGAAAAGAAGATTAAAGAAGCACAAGGTATATTTATTAAACGTATTGTTGCAGCTGTATTAGTATTCTTTATTGTTGCTATTGTACAATTAGTATTTGGAGTATTAGCTGATGCTAGTGAGGGAACTGATACAGAACTTGATGGTACAGGTATAAATGAGTGTATTGATTTATTCTTAAGTGGAGCTAATTAATTATTTAAATAAAAGTAATAATAAAACATTTATTATTGCTTTTTTTTATGTTATAATGTTAATATGAAAAATTGTGTATAAGCATGAGGTGGTTAATTTGAAGAAGAATTTGTATTTTCTATTATTTATATTTATTGTAACAATTGTAAGTTTTGTGAGCATAGATAATGTTGAAGCTAGTGAATATTCATCATTTACGTGTAAATATGGGTATGGTAATTCTCTTGATAATACAAATGCAGGTGGAAGTGGAGTGCAAAGATTATCAATAGAAATTGGTTATTCTGAAAAAGGGGAATTAATTATGCCTAAGTCTATTCCATATACTATAACAAGACGTGGAAATTGTAGATATGATGAAAAATGTCCTGATGTAACAGAAACAATCAATTATAAAGTTGTAAATGTTGATTTTAATAAAAAAGATTTTTTGTCAGGAAATAATTTAGCTACTGTTTGTCCTGGAAATAATGATGTTGATCTATATTTTGATGAAGACAATGAAAAGATATATATTGCAAAAACTGAAAAATCTTTAAAGAATTATTTAGATAGTCATAATATAGATTATGGTGAAGGATTTTTTGGATTAGGTAGTGATATTGAAAAAGCAGGATTATATGCTGCAAATGTTGTTAATGGAGAAAAAATAATTGTAAATGGTAAAACATATAATATTGAAGATAAAATTGATTGTCATTATGAAAATAAAACATATAATCATGATATCTATTTGTCTATTGGTAAGACTAGCAATAAAGTTTTATCAGCAACAACATCAAATAGTACAAATACAATGGTGATGGAAAGCATATCTGGTACGTTTATGGGAAATAGATGTCCAAAAAGGATTTCCATTAATCATAGAACTGTTAGGGTAGCAACTCCGACAGCAGCTACTGCAGCACCTAGAATTGAGTTATTTCGTGATCCTGATGAAGGAAAATATGAACTTGAATTAGTTGAAAATAAAAAAGATGACCCAAATGTTGATGGACCATATATCGATTTGTCAGGAGAAAGTGGTTGTGGACTTTGGGGATCATTGCTTGGATTATTGCGTGATGATGTATTTGGATTAATTAAGTATTCTTTAATTGGACTATTAATTGTATTTGGAATGCTAGATTTTTCAAAAGCAATTTTTAGTGGTGAAGATAATGCAATAAAAAAAGCAGCTTCTAAATTTGTAAAGCGTATAGTAGTAGTAGTTATTATTTTCTTATTACCATTATTAATTGAAACATTTATTAATTTAATTCTTTCAAGTGAAGGAGTTGATGTAAAAACTTGTATTTCAGATTTTTAAAAAGGAGGTATATATAAATGACTGAAGGTGGTTTTTGGGCTGATTTATTCAGAAATATTTTTGGATGGCTTGATTCATTAATTTATGGTTTTATTCCAGCGGTATATAATACATTTACTAATATAGCTTCTTATACAATAATAAATAATGATATTATGAATGCATTTAACCAAAGAATTTATGCATTGATTGGGATTTTTATGCTTTTTAAACTAACTTTTTCATTAATAAATTATTTTATTGATCCTGATTCATTTACAGATAAAAAATCTGGATTTGGTAATTTAATACAAAGAATAGTAATTAGTTTAGTTTTATTAGTACTTACTCCTAGTTTATTCAATTTAGCTTTTAAAGCTCAAACGTACATTTTAAAAGAGAATATACTTGCTAATTTAATATTAGGTTGGGAATATAATGATATGACCGATGATGAACGAGAAGAGGTGTATCAGGATGCTGGTAAACAAATGTCTTTTTCAGTTTTATCTGCATTTATGCATCCTGAAGATACAGAAGTTTTAACCATGACCGATGATGAAATTAAAGAGGCTTACCTAGATGATGAAGATGCAATAGAGCATTTTAATACATATAGGACAGCAGAAAAAGAAAAAAACATATATGCTTTAGTTGGATGGTATAAATTAAATACAAAGGAAGATATTGATGGATACTATTTGTTTTCTTATACTCCAATTATTTCAACTATTGCAGGAATTGTTGTATTATGGGTTTTAGTTGTTTTTTGCGTTGATATTGGAATACGTAGTGTAAAACTTGCATTTCTTCAATTAATTGCTCCAATACCAGTTTTGGGCTATATCGATAATAAAAAAGGAGCAGATATTTTTAAAAAATGGTATACTCAGTGTTTATCTACATATTTAGAATTATTTGTTAAATTAGTATCTATTTATTTTGTTATATTTGTAATATCACTTATAACAAAATCTGGGTTTTATGAATATACAATTAATAGTAATAATGAGCTTGTTACGTCACAAATAGAAAATCCTGATTTCTTTGCCAAAGCTTTAATAATTATTGGATTATTAATTTTTGCAAATGAAGTACCTAAATTAATAAGTGATATGTTAGGAATTAAGAGTGAAGGTTTTTCTTTCAATCCAATGAAAAAAATTAATTCTTCACCTTTAGCTTCAGGAGTTATTGGCGGTGCTATTGGTTTTGGTGCTGGTACAATAGCTAATTCTGCTAATTTAGTAAAAAATATAAATGATAAGGGATTAAAAAAAGCTATTTTTGGTGATGGGACACATATTGATAAAAATGGAATTGTGCAACCAGATAAATTCCGACATAAAGTAGGAAAAGTTTTTAGAGCTGGTTTTAGCCCAATAGCTGCAACAGCCGGAACACGTGCTTTTATAAGTGGAGTAAATGGAGGCGGAAAAGGTTCTATTTGGGGAAATGTTAAATCTGGTTTAAAGTCTTCTAATGATGCTCGATATAGACGTGGACAATATGTGAATGCTGGATATACTACGGGTCAAAGAGCTAAAGATAAATTTGATGAGTTTATTGGCTATAAAAATACATATGCTGGTGTAGGGAAAATGGATGAAGATGTTCAAAAATTAAAAAATAAAGCAGCTGAATATGATACACGCGAAAATAGAGCACGTGAACAAATGCTAGATTTCGAATCAAAATATGCCAATAAATACGGGGCAGAAACTTTCAATATTGGTTTTGCCAGAGATGAAAATGGAAATTTATTATATCAAAAGTATGGTGGTGCAAACGATTTTGAAAAGTATATAAATTATATGAACGAAATTAATAAACAAAGATATAATTCTGGAGAAAAACCTGTGACAACAATTGTTGATCAATCAATTTTTGATAATTATAGTAATCTTGAAAATAATGTTAATTACTATAATCAAGAACATGAAAAAATTAAAAAGGAAATTAAAGGTAAAGAAAAGATTATTAATACTAGACAAAGTAATAAAAAGGAATAAGGGAGGACTAAAAAATGGATGGTTTTTATTTGATACCAGCGAATTCAAAGAGATCATTATTGATTTTTGGATTATTTACAAAATTCGACTTGATTTTATTTGGGATTGGTTTAGGAATATCATTATTACTTGTAATGTTTGTTCCTTTAACAAATACTTGGATTACTGTTGCGGCAGTACTACCAGGGTTAATAACAGGTTTTCTTGTTATGCCTGTTCAATATCACCATAATGTGTTGACTGGATTAATTGCTATGTATGAGTTCTTTACAACAAGGCAAAAATTTGTATGGAGAGGATGGTGTTCTACTGATGAGCAAAGCAATGCGAAGTAAATATACTGATGTAAATTTTGTTCCTGTAAAAAGTATAAATAATGGATATATTTTTCTTGATAATAATGAAAAAGTAACAGGAGTTAAAATTATGCCTAAAAATATCTTTATTTTAGATCAAAGTTCTATGTTTGGAACAATAAATGGTTTAAAAGATTTATATAATATTATAGATTATGAATTTTGGATAGTTGTTGCTGATCGACCTGTAGATATCCATGTTTATTTGTCACAACTCGAACTCTTATATAACAACATTCAATCTCCTATAAAGAGAAAGTTAATTATGGAAGATATTAATAAAGCTAATATGTTTATGAATAATAATATTGTTGATACAGAATATTACTTACTTTTTAAGCACCGTGATCAAGAAACTCTTCAAAAGAGAATTAGAACTTTAATTAATCAATTTGCTAATTGTGGTATGACTGCATATCAAATTACAAATGATGATGCAAGAGTGATATTAGATAATTTCTTAAATGGTGGACAAACCACAAAATTTGGGACGGTGATTTCATAATGAATATTAAAAATCAATTGGCTCCTAAGGGGTTGGAGTTTAAAGCAAATCAATTTATAATAAGTGATAAATATGCAACAATATTAACTGTTGTTTCTTATCCTAAATTAATTAATCCTGGCTTTTTAGCTGACTTAACAAGTATGTCAGGAATAAAAATTGTTATAAAACATATTCCTCTTCCTTTAAGTACTATTAGTAAAATGTTAAATAAGGAAGTTGTTGAATTACAACAACGTTATCAAGAAGAAAAAGATATTACTGTACAAGAAAAAATTAGACAAGATTATGAATCATTAGAAAAATTTAATTCTATGCTTGCTGCAAGTCAATCACATATTTATGATTTTCAAATGCATATTATGATTACTGCAGATAGTGAAGAACAATTAATCAGTAAAAAAATTCAAGTTAAAAGTTATATTGAAGCAATGGAAATGCGTGCAGTTCCTTTAACTTTTGAAATGGAAAAGGTGTTAAAATCGATTGTCCCAATTTTTCCAAAACAAGACATTGAAGATCGAATTGGTACACCAATACCTTCAAATACTATTGCTGCAATGTATCCCTTTATATTTGATAGTATAAAAGATCCAGGATTATCAACTTTGCTTGGAGTAGATTTTTCTGGTGGGGTTATACTATTTAATCAATTCTTATATCAAATAAAAAAAGAACACAATAGAGTTAATGCTAATATGATTATTTTAGGTACATCTGGTAGTGGTAAATCTACTGCTGCTAAATTATTACTAAGAAGTCATTTTAGAAATAATAGTCAAGTTATAATGATTGATCCAGAAGGAGAACTTGAAGACATGGCTAGACTTTATCAAGGTGATTTTATTGATCTTGGTAAAGGTGGAGAATTTGGTATGATTAATCCATTAGAGGTAATTTTAGATGCAGATGAAGATGAAATGAAAAATGGATTAGGATATACTGTTTTAACTAGAACTTTACAAACAATAAAAGCTTTTTTAAAGTATTATTCACCTGACATTACTGAAGATGTAGTAAATATGTTTAGTGAAATTGTACAAGAAACATATCAACGTTTTGGAATTAATTTTAATACTGATTTTACAAAGTTTACTTCTAAAGATTACCCAACATTTAAAGATGTTTATGCAACTATTAGAGGTAGACTTATGTCTATGACAGAAAAAACTCATGAACGTGATATTATGGAACGTTTAGAGTTAAAAATAAGACCTATTGTAAAAGAATTAAAATATTACTTTGATGGTCATACGACTATTCAACCAAAAAGTGAATTTGTTGTATTTAATATACGAGAGATTATGAACGCTGATACTAATATTAGAAATGCTTTATTCTTTAATATATTAAAGTATGCTTGGGGTATGACCTTAAATAAAAGTGTCAACACAATTTTATGTGTTGATGAAGCCCATGTTCTTGTAAATGGAAATAATACTTTAGGAGCAGAATTTTTAGCACAAATTCAAAGACGTGCCCGTAAATATAATACTGGAACTATTATAATTACACAACAACCTTCAGATTTTAATGATCCAAGTATTATTACACAAGGTAAAGCTATTTTTGATAATGCATCTTATTATTTAGTTATGGGATTAAAAAAACAAGCAGTTGAAGATTTGTCTAAATTAATAGATTTAAATGAAAATGAAATGGAAAGTATTAAGCGATACAATCAAGGAGAGGCTCTATTTGTTTGTGGTAGTCGTAGAATGCGAATAAATATTATTGCTTCTGAACAAGAATTAGATTCATTTGGTTCAGGTGGTGGTTTATAATTAAATTTAGTTAGTATTGGTGGTGAATTCGAAATATGAGCTCTGACAACTTTAATATTCAAAATTTAAAAAAAATGTTAACTTTTCCTGCCAAAATTGGTTGCTTTATGAATTTCGTTCTATTTGCTTTAGCAATTATTGTTGCTTTTGCAGCATTAAGTACACCTTTAATGGTAGCTGATCAGGTTGTTGGAGCAGTTGAAGATGCTGTTGAAACGGTAACAGATGCTGTATCTGATGCAGTAGATGGATTAGGTGAACTTGGAAATCGAATTTGGAACTTTGTTTGTTTTCGTGGATTTACTACCGATGAAGAATCATTTAATAATGCTTTAAGGGATGAATATGAAAAATACAAAGAACAAGGTATAATAATTGATGTACGGTTAATTCAATCTATTGTATTTTATGATACTGGAATTGATGAAACTGAAGATTATGAATGTGAAATTCCAGAAGATGCAGATCCAAATTCTGACGAATTTCAAGAATGTATTCCTGGTGTTGGAAATAAGGAATATGATTATGCTCAATTACGTAGTGAAGTACATGAATTAGCTGATGGAATGGTTGAAGATGGCGTTTTGAAAGAGGAAGAAGAATTTCAAAAATGGTTAAAAGAAAATTTTATTGAAGATAAATTAAAGTCGTTAGATTATGATATTCCAGAAAGTCAAGCTGCTAAAGAAAAATTATTTGATGAATTCATTAGAACAGTTTATGAAAAAAAAGGATTATATGAAGAATTGTTAGGTGAAACAGATAATAATCAATGTACAACAACCCAATCCCCTGATGAAGGAAGTAAGCAGAAAGCACGATATACCGTTTATTCTGATGGACCTGATGCTGGAACTTCATTAGGTGCAACTGGTGATATTAAGCAATATATGAAAAAAGGAATCATATATATAAATGATAAAGGTTATTATATGTGGAAAGGTGGAAATAAAGGCCGAAACGGAAATGTTTATGGGGTTGCTGGACAAGATTATCTAATTGTAGCAGCTTCTATAAATGCTGATAGTTTGATGGGAGTTTATTCTTCTACATGTAAAACTACTTTTAGATATTTAGATGATATACGTTACTTTAAATATGGAGATACCTTTACAGTTCAAGTTACTACTGATGGTGGAAAAACATATGATTCATATAATTCAATTGTTTTAGATGCTTGTGGTGCTTGTATGTTATGGTCTACTAGTGTTGATAGTCCTTGTACCAAACCATTAAGTTTAGTTAAAGAAACAAATAATTTAAAAATTGATATTTATGTACACAAAGGGGATAATTATGTCAGACCTGGTGATATTGGTTACTTTATGGATGGTACTAACAGTAATGTTTGTATTGGCACCATAGATTTAGGTGTTCTTGAAGTTGGAACAAAAGGAACTAAAGCTTTGAATAAACCAATTGAAGAAGCTATTGGTACTCAAGGAATTAATGAATTAAATCAACAGATTAGAACAAATGTTGATAAATATGGAAGAGGTACAGGAAATGCTGTTGCAGCAGCAGCAATAACTCTTATAAATGGGTTAAAACAACAAGGTTATCATTTGCCATATTATTTTGGTGGTGGACATGCCCAGGGTATTACAACAGGTGTAGATCAAAAATGGGGATATTCTGCCAGTAAATATGATTCTACATATGTATCTCATAATGCTAGTCAAGGACGAACTATTTATAGTTATGATTGTAGTGCTTTTGTTAGCTGGGCAATGCATAATGGTGGTTGTCCTAATAGAGTTTATAGTACATCTAATATTGCTAATGATGGTTCAATGAAAAAAAGAAATACTATTAGTGAAGCACAACCTGGAGACTTATTAAATGATGCAGGATCTCATGTTATGTTAGTTGTGCAAAATAATGGTGGAAAAGTAACTTTAGCTGAGTCAACTGTAAGTGGAATTCAATTTTCAGAAGCGACTTCTAAAAAAATAAGCGGTTATGAAATATGGGATATGTCTGGATATTATAAAAAATATTGTCAAGGTTAGGGGGTAAACTTGTGAAATTTAAAATTGTATTATTAGCTATATGTACGTTATTACTTAGTGGTTGTACAGCAACT
>CALVVE010000041.1 GCA_944363775.1 uncultured Bacilli bacterium
TTCTCGGCATAAATTTATAAAGTTGACTATAATATAGATTATTCTAATTTGTTGCACTTGACATTTTAATTATTAAATATTAATCACTGATAATTTTTTTATAAGCTTCATTCCAATTAGATACTCTAGTAATATTGAAGCCATCCAAATCTTTATTATAATTTGTATTAAAAATAATAGTTTTATAAGTTGTAGCCATATTTTCAATAGTTTTTGGATTAGCAGAAATAAATAAACTTATATTATTTTTACTAGCTATATCTGCAACTTCTTTTTCAGTTATAATAAGTTCATCATAATATATATTATATTTATCTAACCATGTTCTAATATGGGCCAAATGATATTTTTGATTTTCTGGGCTAAGTGAAAAATCATTAGGTCTACATAAAATTAATATTTTATATTTTAAAGAACTTAATTTATTTAAAGCTTCTTTAGCTAAATGTTTTGGTTCATATGTATTTAATAATTGGGGTAATCCTAATTTCCAAAAATTTTCATCATATCCCATATTCCAATCAAATATATCAATTGTATCAAATGCATTAGGATTTTCTATTTTTAATCCATGTCTTTTAGCAAAAAATAAACCTTGTTTTAATTTAAAATCTTCTAAATTTGTAATACAATCATGGACATCAATTAAAATAATTCCTTTATATTTTTTCTTAAAAAACATTATTTATTTTTCACCACATAATTCCAAGCAGAAGCACACATATCTTCTAAACTATATTCAGTTTTAAATCCTAATTCATTTAAAGCTTTAGTTGCATCAGCATAACATTCAGCAATATCTCCTGCTCGTCTTTCTTTTATTTTATATGGCACATCTACATTATTTACTCTTTTGAATGTTTCTACCATTTCTAAAACACTATATCCATGACCTGTTCCTAAATTATAATAATTTAAACCATTTTCTTTTGCAAGTTTATTAAGTGCTAATAAATGTCCGTGAGCAAGGTCACAAACATGAATGTAATCTCTAACCCCTGTTCCATCTTTAGTATCATAGTCGTTTCCAAATACCCCTAGTTCTGGTAATTCTTTATTAGCTACTTTAACAATATATGGCATTAGATTATTTGGAATACCATTAGGATCTTCACCAATTAAACCTGAACTATGAGCCCCAATTGGATTAAAATAACGTAGTATACATATTCCCCAATCATTATTTGATTTATATAAATCCTCTAATATTTTTTCAATCATTAACTTAGTAGTTCCATAAGGATTAGTAGTACTTAAACGACAATCTTCTGTAAGTGGTAAACGTTCAGGGACACCATAAACAGTTGCACTACTAGAAAAAACAATTTTACGACAATTATATTTATCTAACAGTTCACATAAAACAAGTGCACTAAGTAAATTATTATGATAGTACATAAGTGGTTTTTCAACACTTTCACCAACTGCTTTATATCCGGCAAAGTGAATTGCCCCATCAATTTTCTCTTTTTTAAAAACTTCTTCTAACGCTTCTTGATTACAAGCATCTACTTCGTAAAAGTTAAAATCTTTTCCAGTAATTTGTTTAATTTTATCAATTACCTCAGGTTTAGAATTTGAAAAATTATCAACTACAACAATTTCAAATCTATTATTAAGTAAATCTACACAAGTATGTGAGCCAATATATCCAGCTCCTCCAACAACTAAAACTTTCATAAATATCCTCCTCTACCATATTAATTATAGCACAACAAATTTGTAAGTAAAAGAAAAAAATGGTATAATAACGCAACACGAGGTGATTTTATGGATAAAAATATACTTTTAAATAAAAAATTAAATGAATTAGAAGAAAAACATAGAAGTGAAATTAATAAATTAGTAGAAAGAAGTAATGCTTTAAAAGAACTAATTACTTTAAATCTTGAAAAAGCAACTTTAATTAAAAATAAAAATTATGAAACTATCTATGATATGGGTATGAATGCTTGTGTATTTAGTATATGGGCAATATTTAGTTTTATGATTGGTATTGGAACTTTTGGAATGATTTTTATATCTATTGATATTATAATATTTATTTATACTATTGTTAATTCTTTTAAATCAATTATAGAGGTTTTAAAAAATAAGAAGCAACGAAAAGAATATGAAAAAAAATATAATGAAATTTTAGAAGAAATGACAGCTTTAAAATATCAATATTACCGTGAAAGAAGAATTATTAATCAAAAATATTTAAATAATCAAGTAGAAAATAATATTGAATATAATTATCAAGTTAATAATTATATTACAAAAGAAAAAGAAAAAAAATTAATAAAAAGTAAAAAAAGAGAATTATAATTTCTCTTTTTTGTTTAACTTAATAGATTTAATTTTAGATATTGGTTTAGGATTTGTATTTGGAATATCAAAGAAGAATGTTGTTCCTTTATTAATTTTAGATGTTACACCATAGTTAAAATTATGATGTTTTAAAACATTTTTAACAATTGATAACCCTAATCCAGTACCATAAGCATTTCTTTTATGTTTTTTAGATGATTTATAATATCTATCCCATATTAAATCAAGATCTTCAGGTTTAATTCCTTTACCAGTATCAGTTATTTCAACTCTAATATTATCTTTAGTTTCTTTAATCTTTATAAATACTTTATTATCATCACCAGTATAGTTAATAGCATTATTAATTAAATTATATATTACTTGTTCTAATTTTGCTTTATCTGCTTTAATTAATAATTTTTTATTATATTTAAATATAAAATTATAACCTTCTTTTTCTTTTAATATGTCATAACGTTTTAATATTGTTTTAATACATTCAGTTAAATCAAATTCTTCAATATTTAAATCATCTATATTAGATTGTAATTTAGATAAATTTACAATATCATTAACTAGTACAGTTAAACGATCTGTTTCTTCAATAATAACATTTAAATTATTTTCTTTTTTCTCATCGCTTTGTTTTAAATCACGAACCATTTCAGCGTATGCTTTTATCATTGTAAGCGGTGTTTTTAAATCATGGCCAACATTAGCCATTAAATCACGTCTTAGTTCATCTGTTTTAACTAGCTCATCGTTCATTTTATTTAAAGTACGTGCTAGTTCATCTATTTCTTCAATTGTTGAGTTTGTATCAAAATGAACATTTAAATTTGAACTTCCTATTTTCTTTGCTGATTTACTCATTTGTGTAATCGGTTTAGCAATATTCTTAGAAATAAAATAAGCAATAATAAATGATAAAATTAGCACCCCTATTGTTACATAAACTAATTGGCTAGCTAAAATATTTGTAGTTGCTCCAAGTGGTTCTAATGATGCCATAATAAAAGCATAAGTATTTTCTTCAAGTTTTAAACCATATAAAATTGTTTTATTATGAAGTACTGGATTAGTATAAACATATTGTCCTTTTTCTTTACCACTTCGCATAAAACTTCGTTTATAAAGCACTGTTTCAATATTATTTTTTTCATTTAAAGTACAACCACGATCAATTCCATTTGATGAATAAGAAGTTTCTGTGTTAGTAACAATTTCAACACATACCCCTTTTTCATAAGATAATTGATCTAAAACACTTGTCGCATCATCTGGATTATATGATAATTTAATACGTTCAGCAATATAAGACATTTCCATTGTCTTAGACCATTCATAATATTTATTTAAAAAGATTACTTGCATTAACCATAAACATGCAAGAATTAAGATTGAAAAAAAGATTAAATAAACCCAAATTTTACCATGTAGGGTTCTAGTCTTTGATTTCAAATTTGTACCCCATTCCATGAACTGTAACGATTAATTTACGATATTCACCAAGATTATTTCTTAACATTTTTATATGTGTATCTATAGTTCTATCATCACCAAAAAAATCATAACCCCATAAATTATTTAATAATTGTTCACGACTTAAAGCAATACCTTTATTTTCAATAAAATAAGTGAGTAATTCAAACTCTTTTGGTGTTACTTTAACTTCTTTATTATCTATTTTTACAGTATGAGCTTTAAAATTTACTTCTAATGTTTTATAAACAAAAGTATCATCTAAAGTTTTTTTAGTTCTTTTTAAAATTGATTTAATACGAGCCATAAGTTCTTTAGGTGAGAACGGTTTAGTCATATAATCATCTACACCTAAATCAAAACCTAATAATTTATCAAACTCTTCACTTCGCGCAGATAACATAATTACTGGAATATTTTTATCTTTAATTTCTTTTAAAACAGAATAACCATCTAGCTTAGGCATCATGATATCTAAAATCATTAAATCAATATTTTCTTTATTTACAATTTTTAAAGCATCAAGTCCATTCTCAGCTTCAATTACTTCATAGCCATCATTAATAGCATATTCTTTAATAACCTCTCTAATTAAATATTCATCATCTACAACTAATATTTTCATACTACTCCTCCATTCATACTAATAATAACAAAGTGTTATGGGAATTATGTGAAATTTAATCTTCTTTAAGTTCAAACATCTTATTTTCTAAATCTTTTTCTACTAATAATTCATGAATATTCTCTTCTTTATTATTAAGTAATATTTCTTCAATACGATCAACGCGACAACGTTCAGCAGTCATAATTGAATTAACTTTATTAACTGCTTTTTCTAAATTATCATTAACCACAACATAATTATATTTAGTTACTTCATTTATTTCGTTATAAGCTTTACGAAATCTTTTAACAATTTTTTCTTTTGACTCAGTTCCTCTCTTAATTAAACGATCAATCAGTTTATCCATACTTGGTGGTAAGATAAAAATAAATAAAGTTTCTGGATATTTTTCTTTAATTTTTAAGGCTCCTTCAATATCAATTTCAAGTATTACATCATCACCACTATTTAAATGTGTTTCAATTTCTTTTTTAGGAGTTCCATAATAATCGTTATTATGAACAATCGCATATTCTAAAAAGTCATTATTTTTAATACGCTCTTCAAATTCTTCTTTACTTATAAAAAAGTAATTTTCACCATCAACTTCCCCTTTACGAGGCTTACGTGATGTAGCTGAAATAGATAACCAAAAATGTTTACGAATCTTTTTTAATTCATTACAAATAGTTCCTTTACCAACTCCACTAGGACCAGAAATTACTACTAAAGTACCACGATTTTTCTTCTTTATCATAATATCCTCCTTTAATATTTAAAACATTATACCCAAAAATAATAAAAAGTTCAAGGAATATTTTAGATTTATTATTATAATTGTTTATTTAGTAATAAAAGAAAAAATAAGCTTAATGCTTATTTTATGGTTCTAAACGATCTGGATTACGATAAATATACATAGATTCTCTTAAATGTGGTAACCCTAAAAGTAACATTGTTAAGCGGTCAACACCTAGAGCAAATCCCCCATGTGGTGGACATCCATATTTAAAGAATTCTAAATAAAATTTAACATCATCAGTTAATCCTTTTTCAAGTGCTTGAGCTTTTAAAATGTCATAACGATGTTCTCTTTGAGCACCAGTTGTAATTTCCATACCACGCCAAATTAAATCATAACCTTGTGGTATATCATTTTCACGCATGTGATAGAAAGCACGTTTAGTTTTACTATAATCAGTTATAAATAAGAATTCACTATTATATACTTCACTAGCAAAACGACTAGCAAGTTTTTCAGTTTCAGCGTTTAAATCCCCTACATCTTCAGCAGGTATTTGATATCCATAACGTTTTTCAAGTTCTTTATATAAATCATTTAATTTAATTACTGGGAAATCAGATTTAGGAACAACTACATCAACACCAAATACTTCTTTAATTTTTTCACCAAATTTATTATTAACTTTATCTAACATATAAGTTAAAAGTTCTTGTTCAAATTTCATTACATCTTTATAAGAATCTATATAACTAAATTCAATATCAAAACTAGTAAATTCAGTTGCGTGACGATTACTATTTGAGTTTTCGGCACGGAAAGCTGGAGCAACTTCAAAAACACGTTCAAATCCAGCAGCCATTGCCATTTGTTTATAAAATTGTGGACTTTGCGCTAAATATGCTTTACGATCAAAATATTTAACT
Organism: uncultured Bacilli bacterium; assembly: GCA_944363775.1. GTDB lineage: Bacteria > Bacillota_I > Bacilli_A > RF39 > UBA660 > Pelethosoma. The sequence continues at coordinate 6,053 of CALVVE010000041.1, forward strand.
TCAAATACTTCACTTCCACTTTCACTAGCTGTACCAATTAATTTTGGTGTATGAATTTCCATAAAATCTTTATTAAGAACAAATTCTCTTAATGCATTAACCATTGTACTTTGTACTTGAAAGATTAACTTATTACGTTCATTACGTAAATCAATAAAACGATAATCACTTCTTGTATCACTTAAAACATTATTTAAATCTTTATAATTAAATGGAAGTTCGTGTTCACTAGTACTTGTAACTTCAATTTTAGTAGGAATTAGTTCCATACCATTTAATTTTACTTTAGGGCTTTCCATTAATGTTCCAGTAATTTTAACAGTACTTTCAAGTGGCAAATTAGAGATTAATTCAACCATTTCTTTATTTTTTTCTTCACTTTTTTCAATTGTAACTTGAACTTTATCTGTTAAATCACGAACAATAACAAATTGAACCCATTGTAAATCACGGATATTTTCAATAAATCCTTCAATAGTTATTTCTTTACCAAAATATTCTTTTAAATCTTTAAATTTAATCTTCATGATTACACTCCTCACAATCACATTCACCCATCATATCATCTAAAAAATCAATTAATTCATCAATAGATACTTTATATTCTTTCTTTGTATGATTATCTTTAATTGTTAAAACATTTTCATTTCGTTCACTTTCACCAATAATCATAATAAATCTTGCATTTTTACGATCTGCTTGTTTAAAATTACTTTTCATAGAACGATTTAATGAATCTATATCAACACTAAATCCTGATAGTCTTAAAGCTTGACTAAGCCCAATACTATATTCTTTATCTTCTTCAGTAATAGGCATAACATAAATATCTAAGTGTTTATCTTCAAAGGCTTGAATATTTTCATAATCTAAAGCAGTTATTAAACGTTCTATACCGATTGCAAAACCAACAGCTGGAGTATGTGGACCATCTAATGTTTCAACTAAAAGATCATATCTTCCTCCACCACATAAAACGTTTTGACTACCAAATCCTTCAACAGAAGCTTCTACTTCAAATACAGTATGGGTATAATAATCAAGTCCACGAACTAAGTTTGGATTTTCTTCATATTCTATATCTAGGGCATCTAAATATTTTTTTACTAATTCATAATGTTTAACACTTTCTGCATTTAAATAATCTTGCATTTTAGGTGCATTTTTAATAATATCACTATTACCATCAACTTTACAATCAAGAATTCTTAGTGGATTATTATTAAAACGTTCTTTACAATCATTACATAAATCATCTAAATGTTTACTAAAATATTCTTTTAAAGCATCACGATAAGCAAGTCTAGATTCTTTATCACCTAAACTATTAATTCTAACTTTTACGCCTTTTAAACCTAATAAACGATATAAATTAACAGCAATACTAATAACTTCAGCATCCATCATTGGATCTGGTGAACCTAACACTTCAACACCTAATTGTCTAAATTCACGGTATCTTCCAGCTTGTGGACGTTCATAACGAAACATTGAACCAAAATACCATAGTTTCTTAGGTAAATCAGCTTCTCCATACATTTTATTTTCAATATAACTTCTTACAACACCAGCTGTTCCTTCAGGACGTAAAGTCATATCACGATCACCGCGATCTTTAAAATCGTATGTTTCTTTACGAACTATATCACTAGAATCTCCTACTGAACGGTGAAATAGATTACTTTGTTCAAATAATGGTGTTGCAACGTATTCAAAATCATATTTTTCTACTAAATTAGCAAATAAACCTTCAATATAACGAATTTTCTTTCCCATATCACCATAAATATCATAAGTTCCTTTTGGTTTTTGTATCATTTTATTACCTCCAATATATAAAAAAAGTCTAGATATAAGGACGAATTATTCGTGGTGCCACCTTATTTCATAGACTAATCTATCTTTATTCTTTAACGCAGAAATACGTTTATTGTTATATTTGGTGTCTTTCTATATTAATTCTTATGTATTTACACCTTCCATACACTCTCTAAAAAAATAATTAATATATACTCTTCCAAACCAATAATTATATATAAATTATAACGAAATTTATAATACAAGTCAATATTTTAGCTATTTTTTTATTAATATATTTTGTTCTCTTATATTAATTAAATTATTTAGTATATTTACTAAATAATAATAAAAATTTATATTTGTTTGATAGTAATAAGAGCAAATTTCTTTTAAATAGTTTATTATTGAATCAAGATCTTGTTCAATATTTTCTAGAGTTATAAATTTATTAATTTTAAGTAATAATAATTTTTCAAAAAAATCAACTTTGTTTTGTGGATTAATATAACTTTGAAGTAAACTTATTATATCATTAAATATTTCTTGTTTTTCTATAATTTTATTTTGTTCGATATGTAGAATAACATTTTCTAAACGTTCTCCATATTTATTATAATTATTACTTAAAAATT
>CALVVE010000042.1 GCA_944363775.1 uncultured Bacilli bacterium
ACTAAAGTATTATTATCTATAACTTGTCCATTTTCATTATATAAAATATTATAAAATTCTAAAAAATATATAAATAATGTTGCAGCTATTCTTTTATTTCCATCTATAAAAATATGATTTTTAATAATTAAATATAAGAAATTAGCTGCCTTTTCTTGGGTAGTAATATATAAATCTTTATTATCAAAAGAACTATAAATACTACCTATAACCCCTTTTAAACCTTTATTTCTTTCTAAAGCAAATAAATTACTATTACTATTAAACTTTAGTTTATTTATAATATCTATACAATCTTCATAAGTAATTTTTTTATTATTTATAGTTCCATTAGGTTTTATAATTCTTTTATGATCATAATCATCAAGTAAATTTAAAGCATTTGAATAATTATTTATTACTTTAATTATTTCTTTTGCTTCACTTCCTTTTAATTCATTATCAATTCTACTTGCAATATCTATAAGTTTAATTGTTTTTTCTAAATATTCTAATCTTTTTTGATTAACAGTGTAACCCTTAATTAAATGATCTTTTAATATTTTATTTGCCCATTTTCTAAAAACAACTCCATTTTTACTTTTAACTCTATAGCCTACACTAATTATCATATCTAAATTATAGAATTGGACATTATATTTTTTTCCATCATTTCCAGTATGCTCAAAAAACGAGCATACTGTTGTTTCCTCTAATTCTCCATCTCTATAAATGTTTTGAATATGTCTTGTAATTGTTTTTCTATCTTTACCAAATAATTCTGCCATTTGACTTTGAGACAACCAAACAGTCTCATCTTTCATATTTACTTCTAATTTAACATTTTGATTTTTAAATAAAATAATTTCGTTATTCATAGCTTCCTCCTTTCATATAAAAAAAAGATTATATAAAATAACCTTCTACTATTAATATTCTATAAAACTTTCTCATTTCCTTTTTTTATAAAAAAAACTTAATATATTTTTTATTAAGTTAAATTTTATTTTCAAAACCACTACGTTTAAATAATTTTTCTAAATCATAATTAGAATAAAATACTAATGTTGGCCTTCCATGAGGACAATTAAATGGATTATCACAATTACGTAAATCATTAATTAATCTTTCCATTTCTTCTAAAGTAATACTAGTATTAGCTTTTATTGCCATTTTACAACTTAACATAGTAGCTGTTTTTTCATTAAATTTTTCAATACTAAAATCTTTATCACAATTAATAATTACATCAATTATTTTTCTAATTGCTTCACTTTCATAATTTTTAGGAAGCCATGTAGGATGAGCTTTAATAATTAATGAATTAATACCAAATTCTTCAATATTAAATCCTAACTTTTCTAATAAAGATAAATGTTCTTTAATAATAATAAATTCACTATTAGAAAGTTCTAATGTAATAGGAAATAATAAAGAAATACTAGCATCATTAGGATTACCCAATTTTTCTTTATAATATTCATAATTAATACGTTCTTTAGCTGCATGTTGATCAATTAAATACATACCTTTTTCATTTTGACAAATAATATAAGTTCCATGTACTAATCCAACAGGATAAATTTCTGGTAAACGTTCTTTTTTATCTTCTATGATTTCATTATTTTCAAGTTCAATTACTTCATTTCGTTCATCTTCAATTAAATCTTCATTTACAAATAAAACTTGTTCTTCATTTGTATATGGATTCTCATCTTCCTTAACTTCTCTTTCAACAAATAATTGTGATTGAACATAATTTTTCTTAATTGGTTCATTTTTTATTTCGACTTTTTCTTCTTTAACTTCAATATGAGGAATTAATCTTTTTTTATGAAGTAAATCTTTAATTGCTTTTTCAATTAAAGTTTTTAATTCTTCAAATTTAGAAAATTTAATATCCATTTTAGTTGGATGAATATTAACATCTATTAAACTAGGATCAACAGTTATATTTAAAACAACTATTGGATAACGATTATCTGGTTTAAAAGAGTGATAACTATCATTTATAATACGATTTAATTCAATATTACGAACTACTCTTCCATTTACTAATGTAATCATATGATTACGACTAGAACGATGAACTTCAGGAAGAGAAATAAATCCTTCAATTGTATAATCATCATCTTCAGTTTTTAACGTAATCATTTTTTTAGCAACTTCTAAACCATATATTGCTTTAATTGTTTTTAAAACATTATTACTACCATCAGTGTTTAATAAAACATTATCATTATTAATTAATATAAATTTTATATTTGGATGAGATAAAGAAATTTTATTAACATAATCAGTTACATTAGCAAGTTCTGTATATAAACTTTTCATATGTTTTAAACGAGCTGGTGTATTATAAAATAAATCTTTAATTGTAATACAAGTTCCTTTTCTTAAAGAGCCACTTTTAGTTTCTTTAATATGTCCACCTTCTACTTCAACATGTGTTCCAGTTACTCCATTAGATGTATCAAGAGTTACTTTACTAACTGAAGCAATAGAAGGTAGTGCTTCACCACGAAATCCTAAAGTTTCAATTCGATATAAATCATCTTCATCAATAAGTTTACTAGTAGCATGTCTTGAGAAAGCTAAAACAGCATCTTCTTCTTCCATTCCTATTCCATTGTCTGTAACTTTAATTTGTTTTGTCCCAGCATCTATTAATTCTATTTTAATTTCACTAGATAATGCATCAATACTATTTTCTACTAATTCTTTAACAACTGAAGAACATCTTTCAACAACTTCTCCAGCGGCAATCTTATTTGCAAGAATTTCATCCATTACATGAATCTTAGACATTTTTACCACCTACTCTTTTTATTAATCTATCTTCAAATAAATATTTTTTATAATTATCAAAATTTTCTTTTTCACATTCACTATTCATATATTTTTCAAATTCTTTTTTTACATACTCTTGTTGTTTTTCAGTTAAATTATTAGGTATTCCTAAAAAGTGATAGTGATAACCGGTTTCAATAGAATCAATCCAAAATTTATGAATACAATAGCCTTTTTCCAATAAAAAGTTTTCTAAATGATTTCCTGAAAATAAATCTTCTCTTTTCATAAACTTTTTTTCTACTTCGTTTAATTTTAAGTTTTCTAATATATAGTAATAATAACCTTCACTATGATTAAAAAAACCTAATTTATTCATATCAATATGTTCACAATTTCCATCTTTATTAACAATATCAACATATTTATTATCATTATATGGACTATACATTCTAATCACCTTTTTTTATTATAACATAAAATAAAAATATGAACTATTAATAATTCATATTTTTCTGTTTAACTTTTATCTTATTATTCATAATTCTTTAAAAAATCAAATAAGTTTTTAGCAACATTTTCTGGTAATATTTCTTCTAATTCTTCTAAAGTTAAAGTTTTTAATTTAGTAATTGTTTTATATTTTTTTAATAACTCTTTTTTCCTTTTTACTCCTATTCCACTTACATTATCTAAAACACTTTCTAAAGACCCTTTAGATCTTATTTGTTTGTGATAATTAATGGTATAGTTGTGAACTTCATCTTGCATTCTTTCTAAGTAATAAAATAAATTACTACGACGATTAATATCTATTTCTATTAGTGGATCAAAAGCAAGTAATTTACTTGTTGCATGATGATCATCTTTCTTTAAACCAACAATAGGAATATTTAAATTTAATGATGCTAAAACTTCACGAGCAACGTTAATTTGACCAATTCCCCCATCAACAATAATTAAGTCTGGTCTTTCTAAATTATCTTTTAAAACTCTAAAATATCTACGATATAAAACTTCTTTCATTGTTCCATAATCATCGTTTTGATCAACTGTTATTTTAAATTTACGATATTCGTTTTTTGCTGGAAGTCCATTCTTAAAAACAACCATTCCTGAAACATTAAATGTTCCAAATAAATTTGAGTTATCAAAAAGTTCAATACGATCTAATTTATCTAATTTTAATACTTCTTTTAATTCTTCATTAGCTCCATATGTTTTATCTTCATCTTTTTTTATTAATTCGAAATTTTCATCTAAAGCAATTTTTGCATTTTCACATGCCATTAAAACAATCTTTTTCTTTTCGCCACGAACTGGTACATGAACATGTACTTTTAAGAAATCTTCTAATATTTTAGCATCTACTTCATCGGGTAATAAAATTTCTTTAGGAAGTAAAACATTTTTTTGATAGAATTTGGCAATATATCTAGTCATTTCTTCACTTACTTCATCAACAATTGGAACAATTTTAGAATGTCTTTCTAATATTTTTCCACTTCGGATAAAGAAAACTTGGATTGATAAATAACCCTTATTAACATAAAATCCAAACACATCACGATCAATTTGATCTTGTATTTCAACTTTTTGTCTTACTAATGTAATATTAATATAATCAAGTAACTCTTTTAATTCTTTAGCTTTTTCAAAATTATAACGTTCACTTTCTAAAAGCATTTCTTCTTCTATTTTTTTAGTTATTAAAGAATGATCACCTTTTAAAAACTTAATTATATCTTGTTTCATATTATCAATTATTTCTTTATCAATCTTATATTTACAATAACCTAAACATTGATGAATGTGATAATAAAGACATGGTCTTTTTGGATAAGTATTACATTTTCTAAGCGGATACATACGATTTAATAGATTAACAACATTACGAGCTGCAGTAACATTAGGATATGGTCCATACATATGATTACGATTTTTTTTCTTACGACTTAAATTTCTAACAACTAGTAATCTAGGTACTTCTTCATCAGTAAGTTCAATATATGGATAGCTTTTATCATCTCTAAGTAAAATATTGTATTTAGGATCATTTTCTTTTATTAAGTTTAATTCTAGTACTAAAGACTCAGTTTCACTACCTACAACAATATATTCAAAATCAACTATCTCACTTACTAATTTTGCTGTTTTACCAAAATGTTTACCACGAAAATAAGAACTAACACGGTTCTTTAATTTTTTTGCTTTACCAACATAAATAATAATGCCATCTTTATTTTTCATCAAATAACAACCTGGTTTATTAGGCAGTAAAGATAATTTTTCTTTTATATGCTTTAAAGTTTCTTCGTTCATAATCATCACCATTTCTAATATTATAACACATTTAGTTTTCTTTTTATTAATTATACGTTATAATTATAATGGTGATTAAATGAGAACTATTGAGAAAAAAGTAGAAAATGAGATTATTATTAATAAATCACGCTTTATTACAATAATATATCCAGTTAATAATATAGATGAGATAAATAATTATTTAAATAATATTAAAGAAGAATATAAAGGAGCAACACATTATTGTTATGCATATATTTTAAATAATATAAGTCGTTGCTCAGATGATGGTGAACCTAGTAAAACAGCTGGTTATCCTATGTTAAATGTTATTACAAATCAAAATTTAAATAATATTCTAGTTATTTGTATTAGATATTTTGGTGGAATTAAATTAGGAGCTGGGGGTCTAGTTAGAGCTTATTCTAATTCTGTTAGTGAATGTTTAAAGAGTGCAGAAGTTATTAATTTAGTGGATGGTATAGAATTTACTTTTTCATTTAATTATGAAGATATTAAACAAATTGATTATCTTATAAAAAATTGTAAAATAATTAATAAAGATTATAATGAATTAATTACATACACTATTATTAGTAATAAACAAGACTTTGAAGAATTAAAACAAAATTTAGATAAATATAATATAATTATTAATAAAATAAAAGAAACTTACACAAAAGAATACTAATATTCTTTTACTAATGTAAGTTTCTTTTTTAAATCCATTGTTTTATTATATTCTTCAACAACATTTTTTATATCATTATCTTTATAAAACATTTTTAAAAACGATAAACTAACGACATTTTTAAGTTCAATATTATTATAACAAATAATACCATTAACAACTTTATAATTTATTCTTTTTTGCCCTAATTTAAACCATAAACTATTATCATTAATATCAATTAATTTATTATCATTTAGTTTAAAAATTGATGTTTTTAATAAAACACCATCTTCAAAAATACTACCAATATAATATTCTTTCATATATTCTCCTTTTAAGAAAATAAAAGAAGTATCTTTCAATACTTCTTATTTAGTTGCTTGTTGTTGTTTCATAACTTCTTCAGCAAAATTTTCTTCACGTTTTTCAATTCCTTCTCCAACTTCAAAACGAATCATTTTGTTTACTGTTCCACCATTATTTTTAACATAAGTAGCAACAGAAACATCTCCATCTTTAACAAATGGTTGTTCAAGTAAACAAATTTCTTTAAAATATTTATTTACACGACCAATAACCATTTTTTCAGCTATTTCTGCAGGTTTACCTTCAGCCATAGCTTGTTCTTTTAAAATACTCTTTTCATGTTCTACTTCTTCAGCTGGAACATCTTCTTTACTTACATATTTAGGACGCATTGCAGCAGCATGCATAGCAACATCTTTTGCAACTTCAGAACTTGCTCCATCAACAACTGTTAATACAGCAATCTTTCCACCCATATGAATATATTCACCAAATTCTTGGTTATCTTCTTTTACAACTTTTTCAAAACGACGAAAACTTAATTTTTCCCCAATTTTTGCTGTTTTAGCAACGATAAAATCATTAATTGTTCCATCTTCATAAGATAGAGCTAAAACATCATCAATTGTTTTAACATCATTAGCAATAATTTCTTTTAATAAAACATTTACTAATTCTTTAAATTCTTCGTTTTTAGCAACAAAATCTGTCTCAGAATTAACTTCAACGATTGCAGCTTTATTTCCATCAATTAAGATAGCAGCTAATCCTTCAGCAGCAATACGATCAGCTTTTTTTGCGGCCTTAGAAATACCTTTTTCTCTTAACCAATCGATAGAAGCATTAATGTCACCATTGTTTGCTTCTAATGCTTTTTTACAATCAAGCATTCCCGCACCAGTTTTTTCTCTTAATTCTTTAACTAAACTTGCAGTAATCATAAATAATCTCCTCCTAAAATATTATTTTAAAGCATCTAATAATTCAGATTTCTTCATTGTTGAATAACCTTTAATATCTTTTTCTTTAGCCATTTCACGTAATTCAGAAACCTTTAAAGTTGATAAATCAACTTTTACTTCTTTTGGAGTTTCTTTCTTTACTTCTTTTTCTACAGTTTTTTCTTCTTTTTTAACTTCTTTATTTTCATTTTTTACATCTTTTTCAACATTTTTGTTGTTTTTATTAAATGGTTTACGGAATCCTTTTTTATCATTACGATTAAATTTTGGAGCACGACGATCTTCTTTACGTTTTACTGAATCAACAGCTTTTTTCATTATTTCTTCAGCTTTTACTCCTTTTTTAGATTCATCTTCAGTTACATAATCAACTAATTCTCCACCGTTAGCTTCAACGATAGCATTAGCCATAACACCTGTAATTAATTTTACAGCACGAATAGCATCATCATTAGCTGGAATTACATAATCAACCATATCTGGATCACAATTTGTATCTACAACTCCAAATACAGGAATTCCTAATTTACGAGCTTCACGAATTGCGATATCTTCTTTAGATGGATCAACAATGTATAAAGCATTTGGTAATTTATACATATCACGAATACCACATAATAAAATATTTAATTTGTCGTATTCTTTTCTTAATTTACTAACTTCTTTTTTAGGAAGTAAATCAAAAATACCATCTTGTTCCATTTTTTCAATTTCTTCTAATCTTTTTACTCTTCTTCTAATAGTGCGGAAATTAGTTAAAGTTCCACCTAACCAACGTTCAGTTACATAATATGAGTTAGAACGAATAGCTTCATCTTTAATAGCTTCACTAGCTTGTTTTCTAGTTCCAACAAATAAAACCTTTCCACCATTATTAGCGATTTCTTTTAAAGCATTATATGCTTCTTCTAATTTTGTAGCTGTTTTAGCTAAGTCTAGAATATAAATACCATCTCTTGCAGCATAAATATATTCTTTCATTTTTGGGTTCCAACGTTTAGTTTGATGACCAAAGTGAACACCTGCTTCTAATAACAAATTCATTGACACAACTGCCATATATATCTTCCTCCTTTTGTTCTGCCTCTGTAGCTTCAACTTTAAACACCACCAATACTGGCACTAGGCATTTAAATCCACTACATGTGTTTTTTAGATAGCATATACATTATACCATAATTATATAGATTTTCAAGCTTTTTATTAACAAATAAGAAAAAAACACTATAATAAGTGTTCACGATTATACTTTGAATTATATGAACGAATTAAATAATTTAATTCTTTAAATAGTTTAATATATACTGGATACATCTTTTTAGTAACAATCATCTTTTCGTGATAATCACGAGCTTTCATAATTGAAACATAATCTAAATTTTTCCTAGCTTCAAAAACTAAGGTTGCAAATTCTTTTAATTCATTCATAATATTCCCCCAATCTCGAGAAAATATTATAA
>CALVVE010000043.1 GCA_944363775.1 uncultured Bacilli bacterium
AATTTCTTACTTTTTAAATATAATCCAGTATAATCATCATAATATTCATCTAAGAACTTATCAATTTCATTCTTTACTGTTTGACTAATATCTAACTTTGTTATTTTAGATATATCAACATAATAAAACATTCTAAGTAACTTTATTGCTTTTTCATCAACTAATGTTTCGTCATTGCGACAATAATTACATAAGTAACCACCTTTTCTTACTGATATAGTTGCAATATTATTAGTTCTTCCGCATACTGCACAAGAGTCTATTATAGGCATTACTCCTAAATAATCTAAATATTTAAGTTCAATAATATTAGTAATAACAGCAGGATCAAATCCATCATCTATTTTTAATAATCCAGATATTAATAAATCATATATTTCTGGATTATTATTTTGTTTCATTACTTGTCCAGCTAAATCAACTAAAAATGAAGCATAACTAATACAAATAATATCTGTTTTTATTTTTTTAAAAATATTTATAACATCAACTTCTATTAAAGTTGATAATTTATCTTCTTTATATAATATTTGAAATTTTCCATAAGTAAGTTTTCCAGTTGTACTTCTAAGAGGACTTTTTATTCTTTTAGCCCCCCGAGCAATACAAGAAATAAGACCATGTGTTTTAGTCATTATCCCAATTATTTTACTTGTGTCTTTATAATCCATTTCACTTACGATAATGCCTTCTACTTCTATCATGGTCTCACCTACCTAATCTTCTTCTTCAATATTATTTAAAAAATCATCAATAGTTAAAATTCGCTCATCTACTTCATGTAGTGAAACTTCTTTTTGTTTTACTTCAACTTTTTTATCTTTTTTAGTATCTTTTGTAATTAAATCTACTGGTAAATAAATATCCGTAATTTGTTTTTTAGTAATACTACTTCCAGCTGAATAACGATCCATAATTGGATAATCAGTAGCTTTAAAAGTTAAAGTATCATCACCACATTTAACATTTATTAAATGTTTATTTGGAATAATTAAAGTTGTTAAAATATAATATGGATTTGTTTTAACATCTCTTACAATTTGTACTCCTCTTCGAGCTCGACTTGTTTTATCAAACTCACTAAGTTTTATTCTTTTAGCAGTATTTTTAGATGTAATTACTGTTAAATATTCCATATCACCATTAAAGATAATACCACTTACAACTTCATCATCTTTAAGTGAGATAGCTTTAACACCAGAACTTTTAGTTCCTGTAACAGGTACTTCGCTTATATCATACCAAAGACCTAATCCTCTTCTTGTCGAAATAAATACTTCACTATAATCTTCATCACTAATACTTACTACTAAATCATTATCTTTTAACTTAATAGCTGTCATTGATTTAGAATAACGTTGTACTTTATAATCACTAATCTTAGTTCGTTTAATCATTCCATTTTTAGTAAATATTGTAATATATTTTTCATCTTCAAAGTTATATACTGGAACACTACCAATAATATTTTCACTAACACTAAGTTTTATAACATTACTTACATGTTTTCCCATTTCTTTCCATTTAATATCTGGAAGTTCATAAACTGGTATATATAAATAATTTCCTAAATCAGTAAACAATAGTAAAGTATCCATTGTATTCATTTCATATTTACCAATAATATAGTCGCCATCTTTTAGCGTTGGTTCTTCATTACTTACTGATGAATAACTACGCATACTAGTTCTTTTTACATAACCAGACTTAGTTACTACAACAATAACATCTTCTTTTGGAATCATACTTGTTGTATCTATTTTTATTTCTGCAACTTCATCTTCAATAACAGTTTTTCTTGGTTCACTATATTCTTTTTTAACTTCTCTAAGTTCACTTTTCATAACATTTTTTAACTCAGATTCATCATCTAATATTTTTTGTAATTTCTTAATTAATTCTTTTAAACTTTCTTGTTCATTCATTAATTCAGTAACATCAGTGTTAGTTAATTTATAAAGTTGTAATACAACAATAGCTTCTGCTTGTTCAATTGTAAAACCATATTCTTTTACTAAATTATTTTTAGCATCAGCTTTATTTTTACTAGCACGAATTGTTTTAATAACATCATCTAGAATTGATAAGGCTTTAATTAAACCTTCTATAATATGCATTCTTTTTAAAGCGTGATCTAAATCAAATTGTGTTCTTTTAGTTATAACATCTTTTTGATGTTCAATATAAGCGTCTAATATTGGAATAATTCCAATTGTCATTGGTCGTTTATTTACGATAGCAACCATATTATAGTTGTATGAGATTTGTAAATCAGTATTTTTATATAAATAATTTAAGATTAAATCAGTATCAGCATCTTTCTTTAAATCTATAACAATAGATACTGGATTTTCACGATCTGATTCGTCACGAACTTCTGTAATACCATCTATTTTTTTATCTAATCTTATTTCATCTATTTTTTTAACTAAATTTTGTTTTACAACTTCAAAAGGTATTTCATGAATAATTATTTGTGATTTACCTTTAGTTTTCTTTATTTCTACTTTTGATCTTACAATTACTTTTCCACGACCAGTTGTAAAGGCATCAATAATTCCTTGTTTTCCCATGGCAATACCACCAGTTGGAAAATCAGGTCCTTTTACAATTTCTAAAATAGTATCTAGTCGACAGTTTGGACTATCAATTCTTTTAATTGTTGCATCAATTATTTCACCCAAATTATGAGGTGGAATATTAGTTGCATATCCAGCACTAATACCAGTTGAACCATTTACTAAAAGATTAGGAAATTTTACTGGTAATACTGTTGGTTCTAATTCTGTATCATCAAAATTCCAAGTCCACTCAATTGTATTTTTTTCAATAGCTCCAAAAAATTCATTTGATATCTTAGCTAAACGAGCTTCGGTATAACGCATGGCAGCGGCCCCATCACCATCCATAGAACCGTTATTACCATGCATATCAATGTAAGGAATACCTTGTTTCCACCATTGACTCATACGAACCATAGCTTCATAAATTGAAGTATCCCCATGTGGGTGATAGTTACCAATTACATTACCAACTGTTTTAGCACTTTTACGATAAGGTTTATTAAAAGTATTTCCTTCTTTATACATTGCGTATAGAATACGTCTTTGAACTGGTTTTAAACCATCTCTGACATCAGGTAAAGCACGTTCTTGAATAATGGCTTTAGAATATCTTCCAAAACGGTCCCCCATTATTTCTTCTAAGGAATACTCATATATTCTTTTTAATACTTCATTCATTTATTTCACCTTCTTAATTTTTTTGATAATGATCTTCTAATGAGAATTCAACATTTTCATTAATCCATTCTTTACGAGGTTCAACCTTATCACCCATTAAAACACTAACTCTTTTTTCAGCAAGAGCTGCATCAATAATATTTACTTTAACTAAACTACGACGATCTGGGTCCATTGTTGTTTCCCAAAGTTGATCAGCATTCATTTCACCAAGACCTTTATATCTTTGAATTTCACACTTCTTACCTTTAAATTTTTCATTAATAATTTCTTTACGATCATCTTCTGTCCATGCATATTCACTATTTTTACCACAAGTTATTTTATATAGTGGTGGCATTGCAATATACAAATGTCCTTCCTCAATAAGTGGTTTCATATAACGATAGAAGAATGTTAGTAAAAGAATTTGGATATGTGCCCCATCATCATCGGCATCGGTCATAATAATTATTTTGTCATAATGTGAATCTTTTACTTCAAAATCACTTCCAACACCAGCACCAATTGTATGAATAATAGTACTTATTTCTTCATTCTTTAACATTTCTTCAAGTTTTGTTTTTTCAGCATTTATTACTTTACCACGAAGTGGAAGAATCGCTTGAAACTTACGATCACGTCCCCCTTTAGCAGATCCACCAGCTGAATCCCCTTCGACTAAGAATAATTCATTTATTGAAGAATCTTTTCCTTGGGCAGGAGTTAATTTACCACTTAAAATTCTTTCTTTTTTATTTTTATCTTTTCCAGCACGAGCAGCCTCACGCGCTTTACGAGCAGCCTCACGAGCAACTTTACTCTTTAACATTTTCTCAAGTATTTTATCCGCAACTTCTTTATTTTCTTCTAAGAAAAATTGTAATTTTTCAGAAACAATACTATCAACAATATTACGAGCTTCACTAGTACCAAGTTTTCCTTTAGTTTGCCCTTCAAATTGTAATAACTCTTCTGGAATTTGTAAACTAATAATAGCCGTTAATCCTTCACGAGTATCATTACCTTCAAAGTTTTTATCTTTAGTTTTTAATATACCATTACTTCTTGCATAATCATTAAAAACACGAGTTAAAGCTGTTTTAAACCCAATTTCATGTGTACCACCATCATTAGTTTTAACATTATTTACGAAAGAAATTAAATTTTCTGAATAAGTTTCAGTATATTGCATTGCAATTTCTACATTTATTCCATCTTTACTTCCTTCAAAACTAAGAACTGGATGAAGTACTTTACGTCCATCATTTATAGATTCAACAAAAGCTTCAAGTCCTTTTTCATAGTGATATATTTCATGTTTACTAGATTCCTCATCAATTACTTCAACAGTTAAACCTTTAAGTAAGAAAGCACATTCTTGCATTCTTTCACAAATAGTTGTAAATGAAAAACTTGTAGTTGAAAAAATAGTATCATCAGGTAAAAATCTAACTGTTGTACCTGTTTTATTAGTTTTACTTCCCTTTTTTAATGGAACATCAGTTTTACCACCATCTTTAAAACGAATAAAATATTCATATCCATCACGTTTAATATTAACTTCAACCCATTTACTTAAAGCATTAACAACACTAGCACCTACACCATGTAGTCCACCTGATACTTTATAACCACCAGTTTCAAATTTACCACCAGCGTGAAGCACAGTATAAATTACTTCCGGTGTTGACATTCCACTAGAATGTTTACCAACTGGAATACCACGACCTTCATCAGCAACTGATACACTTCCATCTTTATGAAGTGTAATAACAATTCGCTTACCATAACCATTTATTACTTCGTCAATTCCATTATCAACGATTTCCCAAATTAAATGATGAAGACCTCTTTTATCAGTAGAACCAATATACATTCCTGGTCTTTTTCTAACTGCTTCAAGTCCTTCTAATATTTTAATTGAACTTTCATCATACTTTACCATTTAAATCACCATGTATTATTATAACAAAAAAAGCCTTATTTTTCAAAGACTTTACGTAAAATAAACTATTTTTGTAGTTTTATCAACTTTATTTAATAGGTAAGAACAGCGCGGGACCCACCATTAGAAAGGATTCCACCTGCAGTATAACTAACATAAAACAATCCTGAAGCTGATCCACTATTAGAAACTCCACCTCTATGAAACCATGCATTATAATCAGTATATGGAAAATAACCGTAATCATTATACCAACCATTTGCATTTGTCCATTCTTTTTTCCTTACTTCTTTTGTAGCATCACCTAATTTACCATTGCTAAAATCAATTGAAGCTGTATTATTTGGATATAAATCAAAATACTTGCTATCTAGCTGTTTGGAAAATCCAGTACTTGAAAATGCAAAAGTTCCATCAATATTAGCAATTGCCGCCATAGGTCTTTCCCATGTTCCTCCACTCATATCATATATCCCATAAATATTATTTGTTGTACTTGCTTTTACACCTTCATGTTTGTAATCTCTTTCTTCTTCACATGATGTCATATTATTTTTTACTTCTGCTGATACCTCGTTTCCACTACATCCGGTTATACTTGGTCCCCATTGTACGCCATTATCTTCTTCGCCAGTACCTGTATTTACATTATTCACCCATATTTCCTCACATATATCATTTGTACACCTTCCATATTTTGAATTTGTTAAATATGCGACTGCACCAAATTCCATATTTTTCATCATATGTGAATCATATTGTGAAAGTCCATATGTATCACTTGACATACTTTGAATTGTATTGAACGCAGTTGAAATGTTTTGATTTGTTAAACTTGCTAAATTTGGTTTTATTGTTGGAGCTTCTCCAGTTCCTGTCATTTCAAACTTTCCAAACCAAAAACCTGGTATTTCTTCATCACCAAATGTAAATGCTGGATGTGTTAACCATTCTCCATTAACAGTTCCCACTGTCTTTGCTGTAGTAGTTGTTTCAAACTCTATTTCTATTTCTTGTTCATTACTTACTCCATCTACGTTCCATAATTTATATCTATATCTTGGTATCCATACATAATATGCAAGAACATCTTCTTCTTCTATTGGTGTACCTGCTTCTGCTGATTGATAAGTTGTTCTTGATTCTTGCGTTACAGCTACTGCATTAGCCCATTCTTTTGCATCATAATTATACCAATAACCATTAGTGTCTGCTTTTACTGTATTACCTTCTGCATCATACATTACTGGTATTAATCCATCCTTTATTACTGGTTCTTCAAATGCTCCTACTATATCAGGAAGTGTTTCTCCAGTATCTTGTGAATAATTTAGTGTTAATGTAAGTTGTTTTGATTCAGTAGGTATTTCTGTTGCTGCCATATTATAACTTACTATTACTTTAAATGTTTTTGTTTGATTTACTCCTAACTTTTCATTTATACTTAAATCTTTTACACTAAATGTTATGTATGTTGGTGCTTTATTATTGGCTTCATCTATTCCTTCTATTGATTGTAGGTATGCATCTAGTTTACCTTGGTTTTGTACCGTTACTACATATTCTGCATTACTTCCAGGTTTATCTAATTTTACTTGAAAGGTTGCACTGGTTCCTGTAAAAGTTTTATTTACTGTTGTTGCACTATTCATTGTTCCTTCTTGGATATCTGTAAATACTACTTTAAAATCACTTGTTATATTACTTGTTCCATTTATTTTTAAATAACTACTTAAGGCTGAATATCCTATTGTCATTCCTACTAAAATAACCATTAGTATTACTAGTATTATATTTTTTCTTCTTACTGAACTTCTATACATATTTATCAACCTTTCTACCTTCTATATAAATTATAAAGATTACATAGTTAATTGTCAAGTAACAAATTTAGACAAAAAAATAAATAACAATATTAATGTTATCTATTTTTATAACTATTATTTACTCTGTAGTATTACTTTCTTCTACAGTTGTATCAGCCTTATCTTCAGTTACATTTTCTTCTATTTTATCTTCTTCTTTTAATTTAGAAACAGTTAATTTTATAACAGTATCATTGGTTATTTCTTTATTAGCTTTAACTGATTGTTTTAAAACAATATTTTCAGTTTCATCTTCTACATATTCTATTTCATATTTAATATTTTGTTCTTTTAAAAAGCTTTCAGCACTTTCTAAGTGTAATCCTACTAAATCAGGCATTATAAATTTATCATCTTTTACACCGACTGTTATATTAATCTTTTTATATTTAAAAACTAATTCTCCAGCTTCAATACTTTGACTTAATACATAACCATAATCATCTGTTATTTCTTCTTTTACTGAAACTTTAAAACCAATATCTTCTAATTTTTTAGTAGCTTCTTCTTCACTTAATCCTACTACACTTGGAACTGTTGCAAGTTCTGTTGTATAAATGTGATATGCAAGAAAACCACTTAAACTAGCAAAACCTAAACAAATTAGAAATAATATAAAAACAAAAAACTTTTGTAAAAAACTCATTTGTTTTACAATAACTACTTCATTATTATTTCTATTTTTATTTTTCTTTTCTTTTTCTCTTTTCTCTTTTTTAGGTTTTTCTTTTACTTTTTTTACTTTTGTCTTAGTTATTTCTTTAGTCTCTTTATTTATATTACTATTTAAATCATAAGTTTTATTATTTACTAAATCATAACCACAACGATTACAGTAATGTGACCATTCTTCATTTAATTGATGACAATTAGGACATTTTATCATTATTTACCACCTCAAAATCTTTTAATATATTTTTTTTATAATCCCAAACATTTGCCAAATTACCATTTGAATATAGTTTTAATGTTGGTATTACTTTATCTAAATCATAAGTATCTTCTACTTGTAAATACTTTAATATAACACTTTGATTATTTACTTTTAATTCTTTATATGGAATTAAACCAAAAACAGAATCATTACTATTTATAAGTTCATGTTTATTTACAAATTCATCATATAATTTCTTTATTTCTTCTTTAGTTAAGCAAACTTGATTAGTATACTTTGTAACTTCATCTTTAGTATCAAACATGTCTGTTGGCATTAATGGAGAAAACTTTATTGTGTCTACACATCCATTAAAATAATCTACAAATTTAGTTAATTCATCTACACTATCACAATTATCTTTAAAAACATTTACATTTATACG
>CALVVE010000044.1 GCA_944363775.1 uncultured Bacilli bacterium
AAGATGTATGAGTATGCCACTAGAAAGGGCCGATTAATATGAATTTAGCAGGTAGAGATTTTTTAAAACTATTAGACTATTCGAAAGAAGAAATTTTATATCTAATAGAACTTTCTAATATATTTAAACAAAAGAAAAAAAATGGCGAGCCACATAATTACTTACGTGGTAAAAATGTAGCTTTATTATTTGAAAAAGATTCAACTAGAACACGTTGTGCATTTGAAGTAGCTGCCTATGATTTAGGTATGCATGTAACTTATTTAGGACCTACAGGAAGTCAAATGGGTAAAAAAGAAAGTATTGCTGACACAGCTCGTGTTTTAGCTAGAATGTATGATGGTATTGAATATCGTGGTTTTAGTCAAGATATCGTTGAAGATTTAGGAAAATATGCAGATGTACCAGTATGGAATGGACTTACTAATGAATTTCACCCAACACAAATGTTAGCTGATATGCTTACAGTTAAAGAAAATTTCGGGACTCTTAAAAATTTAAACTTAGTATTTATGGGAGATGCTCGTAATAATGTTGGTAATTCATTAATGGTAGTATGTTCAAAATTAGGAGTTAATTTTACTTGTTGTGCACCAAAAGAATTGTTTCCAAATAATGAATTAGTTGAACAATGTAAAGTGTTTGCTAATGAAAATGGAAGTACAATAACTTTAACAGAAAATGTGGAAGAAGGAGTTAAAGGAGCTCATGTAATTTATACTGATGTTTGGGTTTCAATGGGTGAAGATTCATCTATTTGGGAACAAAGAATTAATCAGTTAAAACCATATCAAGTAAATAAACATGCAATGGAACTTGCTGATCCAAAAGCTATTTTCTTACATTGTTTACCATCTTTCCATGATACAAATACAAAAATAGGAAAGGAGATACAAGAACAGTTTGGTTTAGAAGAAATGGAAGTTACTAATGAAGTATTTGAATCAAATCAATCTAAAGTATTTGATCAAGCTGAAAATAGACTTCATACAATAAAAGCTGTTATGTATGCAACGTTAAAGAAATGAAAAAGAGGATTGTGATTGCGTTAGGGGGAAACGCATTAGGAAAAACCCCAGAAGAACAATTAAAATTAGTTAAAAAAACAGCTAAAAGTATCGTTGAACTTGCTATGGATGGTTTTGAAATCGTTGTAACACACGGTAATGGGCCACAAGTTGGAATGATTAATTTAGCTATGGAAAATTCATATGAAGATGGTGATACACCAGCTATGCCTTTTGCTGAGTGTGGAGCAATGAGTCAAGGTTATATTGGATATCACTTACAACAAGCTATTCAAAGAGAAATTTTAAAACATAATTTAAGAAGAAGTTGTATAACTTTAATTACTCAAGTATTAGTTGATAAAAATGATCCGGCATTTAAAGATCCAACTAAACCAATTGGAGACTTTTATACTAAAGCACAAGCTTTAAAAATAACTAAAGAAAAAGGTTATGTAATGAAAGAAGATGCTGGACGTGGATATCGTCGTGTTGTTGCTTCTCCAAAACCTTTAAAAATAATAGAAGCTGGAGTAATTAGAGATTTACTTGAAGATCGTAATATTGTAGTTGCTGCTGGTGGTGGTGGAATTCCTGTTGTAAGAAAATGGAATTCATTACGTGGTATCGATGCTGTAATTGATAAAGATTTAACAAGTGCTTGTTTAGCAGTTGATTTAAAAGCAGATATTTTCTTAATTTTAACAGCAGTTGATAAAGTATATTTAAATTATGGTAAATCAAGTCAAAAAGGTATTGATATGATGACTGTTAAAGAGGCTAAACAATATATTGAAGATAAACAATTTAGTAAAGGTAGTATGTTACCAAAAGTAGAAGCTTGTATGGAATTTGTTAAACATCGTCGTACTGGACAAGCAATAATTACTTCTCTTGACCATGCCTTAGAAGCTCTTATGGGAAAAACAGGAACTGTTATAACTAGAAAGGGTGATGTATATGGCAAAAAGTAAGAGAAAAAAGCATGAGTTTTTAACAGCGTTCTCAATTATATTTATTTTAATATTTGGTTTAGGATTATTATCACATCTACTTCCAAAAGCTGAGTTTGTAGGAGATGTAATCGTAAATGGTAGTGGTGTAGTAGGAGCATCTTTATCAGATATTCTACTTTCACCAATACTTGGTTTTGAAAATGCAATTGATGTATGTATATTCGTTCTTGTTTTAGGAGGTTTCTTAAAAATTGTTGCTAATACAGAAGCTTTAGAAACAGGAATTAAAGTTTTAGTAAAAAAATTAAAAGGTAAAGAACTAGTATTAATTCCAATTTTAATGTTCTTATTCTCAATTGGTGGAACAACTTATGGAATGTTAGAAGAAACAGTTGGTTTCTATGCACTTTTATCAGCAACTATGGTAATGGCTGGAATGGACACTTTAGTTGCTTCTGCAATTGTTTTACTTGGAGCAGGTAGTGGTGTTTTAGGTTCTACTATTAATCCATTTGCGGTAGGGGTTGCTGTAAGTGCACTACCAGAAGGATTAGTTGCTAATCAAGCTTTAATTATTGGAATTGGAAGTTTACTTTGGTTAACTACTTATCTTATTTCAACTTTATTTGTATTAAGTTATGCAAGAAAAGTTATAAAAAGAAAAGGTTCAACTTTCTTAAGTTTACGTGAAAGACGTAATATGGCTGTTGAATATGGAAAGAAAGATAATAAAGAAATTGCTAATGCTAAATTAAGTAAAAATCAAAAAATTACATTATGTTTATTTGCATTAACATTTGTAGTTATGATTGTTGGATTTATTCCATGGGAAGAATTTGGTATTTCAATCTTTACTTCATGGACAGCATGGTTAACTGGTGCACCTATTGGAAGTTGGTATTTCTATGATGCTGCTTTATGGTTCTTATTAATGGCTATCATCATTGGTATATTAAATAAAGATGGAGAAAAGAAATTTGTAGATTTATTTATTGATGGTGCAGATGACATGGTTGGAGTAATATTAATTATTGCAATTGCTCGTGGAGCATCAGTATTAATGCAAAGCACATATTTAGATAACTATATTATTTATAATGCTGCTGATTTACTAAGAAATGTTCCAATTCAAATATTTACACCATTAAATTATATTTTACATATAATCTTATCAGTATTAGTTCCATCTAGTTCAGGTCTTGCAACACTTTCAACTCCAATTATTGCACCTCTTGCAAATGAACTTGGATATAACGTTGAAAGTACTATAATGACTATGGTTGCTGCTAATGGACTTGTTAACTTAATTACACCTACTTGTGGTGCAATTATGGGTGGACTTGCTTTAGCTAAAGTAGAATATCCAACATGGGTACGTTGGGCATTTAAAGTAGTTGTTACAATTGCTATTGTAAATATTGTAATTCTTACAGTTGCAACTTTAGTATTATCATAAAAGAGTTTTTTAACTCTTTTTTCTATTTTGTAATTTTAAAAAAACGTGATATAATATCTAAACATGAGGGGATGTTATGAATTTTAAATCAGATTTTTTTAGGGTTGATAGATTTAATTCTTATAATGTTAATCATTTAGAAGCGTTAAAGAAAATAACCAATGATAAAGGAATAAATAAATATTTTACAAATTTAGATTTTGCTTTTTATGAAGTAACTCAAAATTATAGACTTCAAGGTAATTATTTAGTATATTTAAAAAATGTTAATATTGGATTTATCAGATTAATTGAAGGTGATAATTATTTAGAATTACAATATGGAATACTTGAAGAATTTAGAAATAAAAAATTAAGTATTTTATTATTAAATAGTATTATTGCTCAATTAAGTAAGTATAATGTAGATAAACTAGTATTATATATAAAAGATGATAATATTCCAAGTATAAAGACTGCTAATAAAATTGGTTTTGAAGTTGAAAAAGAAAATATTGATGAAAAAATTTATACAAAAAAATTAAGGTGATAAAATGGATGAAAAATTTAAACGTAGTATTATTTTAGATCATTATCAAAATCCCCGTCATCGAGGTTTAATTGATGATAGTAGTTATTTAACCTCAAACACTAATAATGATAGTTGTATTGATGAAATTAATCTTATGGCAAAATTAGAAAATAATAAAATTAGTGATATTAGATTTGATGGTGAAGCTTGTGCTATTTGTACTAGTTCAACATCAATAATGATTGATACTTTAATAGGTAAAAATATTAACGAAGCTAAAGAAATTATTAATAATTTTGAAAATATGATTGATGAAAAAGAGTACAATGAAGAATTATTAGAACAAGCTAATGTTTATAATGATATTTATAAACAAGCAAATCGAAAAAAATGTGCTTTACTTCCATGGTGGGGTATGAAAAAGATATTAGAAAAGGATGATAACAATGACAAATAAATATTATAAAGAATTAGGAAGAAACTATGGTAAAGGTGTATATGACATGTTAAAACACTTTGTTTCAGTACAAATTTTTGTTAATGAAGGTGATGGTGTTTTAAGTTATGATAAAACAATTATTGCTTATCCACATGGTATTGTAGATTTTTCTAAAAATGATTTGGAAACAGTTGAAATGATAGATATTATTACTGGTGAAAAATATTCTTTACCTACTACTAATAATATTGGAAAAAGAGTTTTCTCTAAAAAAATGGTAAAGAAAATCGATGAAAGATTATTCGATTTAGAAACAAAAAAAGATTTATTAGGAAAATCAACAGTTACTTATGATGTAGAAAAATTTGATAAGACAATAGAACATATGAAAAATTTTATTGCTACTACATTTGGTACAGCTAAACTTGATGAATTTAAACCATTAGCTTTATCACCAAAAGAAGCTGAATTAAAAGAAAAAAGATTAATGCTTTATCATAATGAATCTTATTTAAATGATATTAGATTAGCTAAAACTTGTTTTGTTTCAAGAGTTGATGGACCACTTAATAAAAATAAACGTAAAAAGAAAATAAGATTTGTTTTATGTGAATCTAACGTTCCAGTAGTTTTAATTGATGGAGTTGCTTATGATCTTCGTGATGGAATAAATAAATATCCTATTTTAAATTATAATGTTGTATCTAACGGTAGTAAATTTAATTTCTTAAGAAGAATAGAATTAGATGAAAAACAATACGATCAAATATATAATGATTTAGTAAATGGTGAAGCTAAGGAATATATTGATGGTTATGAAAATATTGAAGGTCTTACTTTAGAAGCAATTTTAAGTTTTAGTAATGATGAATTAAAAACTATTGTAAATAATACTAAAAAATTATTAGCTAATCAAAAAGAAAAAAAATTGGTAAAATAAAGAAGAATTAAAAAATCTTCTTTTTCTTTTTTCTTTTTTTTAGTATAATATAGAAGTGGTGATGTTATGAAAACATTAGATGTTGGTATAAATGAAGAAATTGTAAAAGAAATATCACATATAAAGAATGAACCAAGTTGGATGACTGAATTTAGAGTTAAGGCTTATAAAAAGTTTGCTAAGTTTAGTAATCCTAATTTTGGTCCAGAACTTAAAATTAATTTTGATGAAATTCATTATTATAAAAAAGTAAGTGATATAAAAAATAGTTGGGAAGATGTTCCGAAAGATATTAAAGATACATTTGATAAAATTGGTATTCCTGAAGCTGAACAAAAATATTTAGCTGGTGTTGGAGCTCAATATGAGAGTGAAGTTGTATATCACAATATGATAAAAGAATTAGAAGAAAAAAATATTATATTTTGTGATACAGATACAGCTTTAAAAAAATATCCGGAACTATTTAAAGAATATTTTAATAAATTAGTAAAATATGATGAGAATAAATATACAGCTTTAAATGGTGCTGTTTGGAGTGGTGGAACATTTATTTATGTACCACCACATACAAAAATAGATCGTCCATTACAAAGTTATTTTCGTATTAATACCCGAAATATGGGACAATTTGAAAGAACGATTATTATTGTTGATGAAGGTAGTGATTTACATTACATGGAAGGATGTACAGCTCCAACTTATACAACTGATTCTCTTCATGCAGCCGTTGTTGAAATATATGTAAAAAAAGGTGCTAGGTGTCGTTATACAACTATTCAAAATTGGTCTAATAACGTTTATAATTTAGTAACTAAAAGAGCAATTGTTGAAGAAGATGGATTAATGGAATGGATTGATGGTAATATTGGTTCAAAAGTAAATATGAAATATCCATGTTGTGTATTAAATGGTAAACGTGCTAGTGGTAATTGTATTTCTATTGCTGTTGCTACTAAAGGTCAAATTCAAGATTCTGGAGCTAAAATGATTCATTTAGCCCCATATACTAAAAGTAGTATTATAAGTAAATCTATTGCTAGTAATGGTGGTAATGCATCTTATCGGGGATTAGTAAAAATAGAAAAGAATGCAAAAAATTCTCAAAGTACGATAAAATGTGATACAATAATATTGGATAAGGATTCTAAAAGTGATACAATCCCAGTCAATATTGTAAATAATAAAAGTTCTTTTATAAATCATGAAGCTACTGTTTCAAAAATAAGTAAAGATAAATTATTCTATTTGATGAGTAGGGGACTTGATATAGAAAAAGCAAAAGAATTACTTATTATGGGATTTTTAGATCGTTTTAGAGAAGAATTACCAATGGAATATGCAGTAGAGTTAAATGCATTATTGAAAAATTATTTTTAAGGGGTGAATTATGAAAAAATTATTAATTAGTGTTGCTTTAATTTGTGTTCTATTTGTAAGTGGTTGTGGATGTAATAATAATTCTAAAGAAGCAATTATGAAAAAATATGCTGATGATTATTATGATAAGTTTATGAAAGATTATGTAATTGGAAATGATGTAGTTGAAGTTTCAATTGAAATGTTAGAAAATGCTAATAAAAATGCTGGTACAGATTATGATTTAAGTAAATTAAATAGTTGTAAAAAAACATCTAAAATTGTATATACACTAAAAGCTAACTCTAATAAAGTAAGTAAGACAGAATATGATTTAAATTGTGAATAAACAAAATTTATATATTTGTAATAAAAAGAAATACAAAATTTAAGTATTTCTTTTTTTATTTTCTATTTTCTTCAATAATTTTATATCAAATATTTAAATTTTAACGTTTGCTATTATTTTAAAAATCATTTATATTCATTTTGAAAGGAGGTTTTATGAATCAATCAGTTGTAGTTGGAAGGTTAGTTCGTGATCCTGAATTAAAAACAACAGATAATGGTAATCCAGTAACTTCGGTAACTCTTGCAGTTCCAAGAAATTATAAAAACATTGATGGTGAATATGAATCTGATTTTATATCTTGTGTTTTATGGAAAGGAATTGCTGAAAATACTGTTGCTTACTGTAAAAAGGGAGATTTAATTGCTGTTAAGGGACGTATTCAATCACGCGTTTATGAAGATAATGAAGAACACAAAAAGTATGTAATGGAAGTAATAGCTGAAAAAGTTAGTTTTTTATCAAGTAAGAAAAAAGAAGATTAATTATTATAATCTTCATAAAATAGGTCATCAGGTTTTAAATTAAATAATGAACTAATTTTGATTGCCACATCATAATATAGTTTACGTTGTTTCTTTTCAATCTGCCAATAATGAGTTTTACTAATATTTAAAACTTTGGCCATATCACCACAACTTAAATTTGCTTTTGAACGTATTTCTTTTAATTTAGTCATCTAATCACCTTCTATAACTATATTATATATTAACTAAAAGTAAATTTCAAGCCTAAAAATTAATTAAAAGTTAATTTTGTAAACTTTAAAACGATTGTTGTTATAATATTAACAGATAGATAACGGAGGTGTGATATATTGTGTTAATAGGACAACGAATAAAAGAAGCACGATTAAAAAAAGGGTATACACAAAGTGATTTGGGCAATTTACTGAATGTATCAAAAGTTTCTATTTGTGGATATGAAAGAGGTACGAGAACTCCAACCCTAGATATATTTAATAAATTAACAGAAATTTTAGATATTACACCAGATTATGCTTTAGGTAATGATGTTGGTGTTGTTTATGAAGATGAAGAAAAATATACTACAAAATTATCTAAAGATGATATTAGAATAATAAATGAATTAAAGAAAAGCCCTAAATTATATAATAAATTTTGTGAAGATCCAAAAAGAATTATTGATGTTATAAATCGTAAAATAAATTTATAAATAATAAGAATAGGTAACACTATTCTTATTTTTATATATTAGGAAAGTTCTTTTCAAAATGTATTGACATACGTATGTTCGTGTGATAACATGAACTTATGGTGG
>CALVVE010000045.1 GCA_944363775.1 uncultured Bacilli bacterium
AGAATCCTTTCTAAAAAAAGTCTTCATAATTACACCTCCAATCTATGTTGGAGAAAACACTTAACCTAAGTCCCTCATAAATTATATACTACAAAAGCTTTTAAAATCCTTTTTTATAAAGTTTTAATTTTAAAATAATAATGTTTATTATATAACTAAGTATATAAACATATATTTTCTAAAAAAGCATTTGTGAAACATAAATAATAAAAAGATATTGCTTTTTCTTAATTTTTTTAATATAATTAAGATGTAGAAAGCACAAAAAAAGAAGGACTCTTCAAAGTGCCTTCTCATAAAAACACTTTGCTGGTTAAGTGTTTTTCTTTTGTTTTGAAATTAATCTTGTTTGATTAATAAAATTGTGTATAGGATAAGAACAAGTACCACAATAATCTCGTTCATTCCAAGAATCCTTTCTAAAAAAAGTCTTCATAATTACACCTCCAATCTATGTTGGAGAAAACACTTAACCTAAGTCCTTCATTAATTATATACTACAAAATTTTTTAAAATCCTTTTTATTTTTAAATAAAACTTGGAATAATTCTTAATTTGTGTTATAATCTAATCATTGATTGAAAAGCGATGAAGAGAAATAGTATTTTGTGGAAAAGTTTATAGAGAGTCTATGGTTGGTGGAAATAGATAATGGATCCCTTAAGAATTCACCTTGGAGCTTACTTATGTACGGTCAAGCGTTATAGTGTTAAGATAATACTATGTATTATAAATTAAGGTGGTACCACGTAACTCACGTCCTTATTGGATGTGAGTTTTTTTTGTTAGGAGAGTGATAGAATGAAAGATAAAATTAATGAATTAAAAAAAGAATTTGAAGTAAAAGTTAATGAAGTTAAAACAATGAAAGAATTAAATGACTTAAAAACATTATATTTAGGAAAGAAAGGACCAGTTGCTGAACTTTCTAGTATGATGCGAAAATTAAGTGCAGAAGAGAAGAAAGAGTTTGGAAGTCTATTAAATGGTTTAAAACAAGAACTTAATCTTAGTATTAATAATGTTCGTGCGCGTTTAGAAGAAGAAGAGTTAAATAGAAGACTTGAAAGTGAAAAAATTGATATAACTCTTCCAAGTACAAAAGTTAATTTTGGTAGTGTACACCCACTTACTAAAGTTATTGATGAGATTGAAGAATTATTTATTTCAATGGGATATGATGTTGTTGAAGGACCAGAAGTAGAAACTGATATGTATAACTTTGAAAAACTTAATTTACCTAAAGGACATCCAGCACGTGATGCTCAAGATAGTTTTTATATTACTGAAGAATTATTACTTCGTACACAAACTTCACCTGTACAAGCACGAGTAATGGATGCGAATACAGAAAAAAGTCCAATTCGTGTTATCTGTCCTGGTAAAGTATACCGTCGTGATGATGATGATGCAACTCATTCACATCAATTTACACAAATTGAAGGCTTAGTAATTGATAAAGATATTTCGCTTGCTCATTTAAAAGGAACTTTAGAAGTATTTGCTAAAAAATTATTTGGGGAAGATCGTGAAATTCGTTTACGTCCAAGTTTCTTCCCATTTACTGAACCATCTTTAGAAGTAGATGTTAGTTGTAGTAAATGTGGTGGTAGTGGATGTCCTGTTTGTAAAGGAACTGGATGGATTGAAATATTAGGTTCTGGAATGGTTCATCCAAATGTTCTTAGAAATTGTGGATATGATCCAGAAGTATATACTGGTTTTGCATTTGGAATCGGGCCAGAACGTGTTGCTATGTTAAAGTATGGAATTAGTGATATTCGTGCATTTTATACAAATGATATGCGTTTCTTAAATGATTTTAATCGTGTGGAAGGAAGTGATTATAATGCGTCTAAGTAAAAGTTTTTTAAATGATTATGTAAAAGTAGATGACCTAGATTTTCAAGAATTAGCTGAAAAAATGGTTTTTTGTGGTAATGAATATGAAAGTATTGAAAAACTTAGTGATGCAACTGGTTTAGTTGTTGGTGAAGTAGTAGAGTGCATCGATCATCCAGAAAGTGATCACTTACACATTTGTAGGGTTAATACTGGTGAAGAGGTTAAACAAATAATTTGTGGTGCTCCTAATGTTCGTGCTTGGTTAAAAGTTATAGTTGCAACTGTTGGAGCTAAATTACCAGGTGGTATTGTAATAAAAAAAGCTAAACTTGCTGGAATGGAATCTAATGGAATGATTTGTTCACTTGAAGAACTTGGAATTGATTCAAAATATTTAAAAGATGAAGATAAAGAAGGAATTCATGAACTTCCACTTGATGCCGAAGTAGGGGTAGATGCAATTAAATATTTAGGTTTTGATGATGAAGCAATTGACTTTGAATTAACTGCTGATCGAGCTGACTTGATGAGTGTACTAGGAATGGCTTATGAAGTTGGAGCTATCTATGATCGTAAAGTAACTTATCCAGAAACAGAAGTAGAAACAATAGATGAAGATGTTAGTACTTATCACTCATTAAATGTTGAAACTGAAGATTGTCCAATCTATTTAGGACGTATGGTTAAAGATGTAACGGTAAAAGAAAGTCCACAATGGTTAAAAAATAGATTAATGTCTAGTGGTATTAGACCAATTAATAATGTTGTTGATATTAGTAATTATGTAATGTTAGAATTTGGTCAACCACTTCACTTCTTTGATAGTGATAATTTAGGTAAAGAAGTAATCGTTAGAAATGCTAAAGAAGATGAAGAAATTGTAACTTTAGATGGAAATAAAAGAGTTCTTAATACAAATGATTTAGTTATTGCAAGTAGTAAAGAAGCTGTTTGTTTAGCTGGTGTAATGGGTGGTTTAAACACTGAAGTAGAAGAAACTACTAAAAATATTTTTATTGAAGCTGCTATTTTTGATGCTTTAAAAATTAGAAATACTTCAAAACGTGTATTACGTAGTGAAGCTAGTAGTCGTTATGAAAAAGGAATTGATCCAAACCGTACACGTATGGCTATTGATCGTGCTTGTTACTTACTTAATAAATATGCCGATGGAAAAGTTTTAAGTGGATGTTTAACTCATGATAAAACAAATAAAGAAGATAAAGTAATTGATATTACTTTAGAAAAAATTAATTCTATATTAGGAATGAATATAGAAGGACCTAAAGTAGAAGAAATTTTAACTCGTTTAGGATTTACTTATGAAGGAACAAATCCATATAAAGTATTTATTCCAACTAGAAGATTAGATGTAAATATTAAAGAAGATTTAGTTTCTGAAGTAGGAAAAATTTATGGATATAATAATATTGTTGGAGTTATGCCTAAAACTGATATAAAAAGAGGAACTTATACACCAACTGCTAGAATGATTAAAGAAGTTCGTAAATACTTAAATGGAGTAGGATTAAATCAAGTTATTACATATTCACTTACAAGTGAAGAAAATGTAGGTAAATATGTAATGCAAGAATCTGATAATATTACATTATTAGATCCACTAAGTGAAGATAAAAAAGTTTTAAGAAAATCATTACTTAATTCATTAGTTGAAGTTTATGATTATAATAGTGCTAGAAAAATAACTGATGTTAATATTTTTGAATCAGGAAAAGCTTATTATCAAATTGATGGAGAAATTATTGAAGAAAATTTAATTTCTGGATTAATGTGTGGAAATTATATTAAAACAACTTGGAAAAGTGAGAAGATTGATGTAGATTTCTATTTAGTAAAAGGTATTGTTGAAGGATTATTAAATTACTTAGGATTAAATAGAAGATATCAATTTAAAACAGATGTTTTAAATAAAGATTTACACCCAGGACGTAGTTGTTCAGTCTATGTTGATAATGAATTAGTTGGTTATATTGGAGAAATTCATCCAAAAAATCATAAAAAAGAAATTTATTTATTTGAACTTAGTTTAGATAAATTACTAAGTAAAAAAGTAAGATTAATAAAATATAAAGAAATAAGTAAATATCCAGTAGTTCACAAAGATGTTGCATTTGTAGTAAATAAAGATGTACCAAGCGAAGCTTTACAAAAAGTAATTACAAGAACTGGTGGAAGATTGCTTACTAACATTGAAGTATTTGATGTTTATACTGGCGAAAATGTGGGTGATGATGAAAAATCAATTGCTTATGCATTAACATTCCAAGATCAAAATAAAACATTAGAAGATACAGAAGTTACAAAAATTTTCCACAAGATTATTGAAAATGTTGAAAAAGAATGTAATGCTAAATTAAGAGATAAATAATAAAAAAAACGGATTAAGGTAAAACTTAATTCGTTTTAATTTTGAATAAATTCTTTATAATGTTTTTCTAAAAAATCATTATAAGCATTATTTTCTAAAACTAAGTTAATTTTTTTAATTGGATATTTAATATTAATTGTAGAAATAAATTTTCTAATAAAATATCTTGTAAACTCTGGATTACGAATTAGAAATGGTCCAACTAAATAAGTTCCATAAAAGTTTTTATAATGAACTCCTTCAGTAGTTGAATTAGGATAACTTCCAGTCCCCTTTAAAACCCTAAACATTGGATATTCACTATCACTAATTACACTTCTTTGATTTTGAAAACCTAATATATATTTTTTTATAAAAGGGCAAGAAAATAGTGCTTCATCAACAATTTTAAAATCTTCTTGTTTAGCTTCATAATTAAATATATTTAAACATTTATGAATTTGTTTATTTTTAGCTAAAATACTTTTACCAAATAATTCAATAGAGTTTCCGGTAATTAAGAAAAATTTATTATTTTCAATAGCTTCCTTAACATCATTTTTATATTTTCTTAAATGTTTTAAAGCAATTAATTGATTTTCTTCAGTACCCATTCCAATATATACTAAATCATAATCTTTAAAATTTAGAGTATCATCTATTGTTAAGAATTTAACAGTAACATTAATTCCTTGATTTTCTAATTGTTGTTTTAATATTTTAATATTACCATTCTCACCATATAAATTTAATAAATCATAATATAAATGAGCAATTGTTATTTTCATTTATCATCATCCTCACGTAACATTTTATTAAAATCATTCATATAATTAAAATTAATTATCGCATAAATATCGCCTTTAGTTCTTTTTGTAATAGCACCTCGAGCTTTTTCTAAGTTTTCATAAACAAATATTTTTTTAGGATCAATTCCACTATATTTAAGACGAGTAGCTAAGTCATAACGGTTAATACCAATACAAATAATTCTATCAATCTCATGTTTATTTAGTATTTCAAAGTCAATATCATACAACCAAGATAAATCATTATATTTATATCTTAAACTAATTACATTCCATCCTAAAACTACCGTTTTTAATCCTTTATTACGATTTAAAAACATTAAAGCATGATTAAATGTAGAACTATTTTCTGTTTTTGTATTTAGTACATAAACATTACGATTTTTATAAGTATAGGTATTAAAGTTCTTTTGTTTATAACTCATATTACTAATAGCTTCACTAATCTCATTCAAATCTAATTTCATATAAGCTAGGGTAGTGAAAGCAGCTAAAGTATTATAAACACAATATAAAGTATCAAAAGGGAATATTACTTTATACTTATCATTAATCATTAATTCACGTTTTTCATAATTTACTTTAGATCCATTATATAAACTTTTTGGATTTTTAAAAGAACATTTACTACATTTAAATTTACCAATAGCTTCAAAGTGATAGTAATCATAATCTAATTTTTTACCACATTTAGGACAATGTGTAATATTTAAGTTACCACTTAAACTAACTTTAGTAGATTGTTTAGTTTTATCTAAACTGTAATATGTAGTTTTATAATTTTCATTTAAAACTAATTTTTGTAAATATGGATCATCCGCATTTAATATTAGATGCATATCTTTAGTTAATGCTTTTTTAATATCCTCTAAAACTAAATCAAAGTGTCCTTGTCTAGGTGGTTGATCACGACTAATATTAGTTATAACTACAACTTCTGGTTTTAGAATTGGAAACACAATTTTTGTATATCTTTCATCAACTTCTAAAACTAATACATCCGCATCCATCTCACCATTTAAATTAGAGTATTCAATTAAAGCTGTAAGTACACCATATTCAAGATTTCCTTCACGATAGTTATGGGCAACTTTATAACCTAATTTTTTATAAACTTCGGCAATCATTTTAGAAGTAGAACCTTTTCCACAACTACCAGTTACCGCAATAACATGTTTTGGTAATTTAATCTTTTTCATTATATCTTTATCTATTTTTTTAGAAACTTGTCCTGGTAAACTACTACCACGATTTAATTTATCACCTAACCATAGAACTCCCTTACCAGCTAGGATACTTAATTTCTTCATTATACCACGCCCCATCTATATTCATTATAACATGAAAAAATATGGGTTTGACATTTTTTTTCTAGTTTTGTCGAATTGGTAGAAATTAACTAATTTGTTTGCTATAGTAAAATAGGTGATGGTAATGTTTAAGACAGAAATTGAGTATCGTAAAGATACATTATTTGTTCAAATTTTTGGACCTCTAACACGTAGAAATATTTCAAAATTAAAAAGGAAGTTATACTATATTTTAACAGAATATGGGATTAATCATGTAGTAATGAATATTAGTGAGGCAAGTCCATTTGACAAAGAAGAGTTTTATCAATTTTTAGATGAATACGATATTGAATTTGGTGGACAGTTAGAAATTGTAAAATAGTAATTAACATGATATAATGAAGTTGGTGATAATTAATGGGTAAAATAAAAATTAATATGCTTTCATCAGCAGACAAAGTAGATGGACAAGGAGTAGGTAGTGCATACCTTGAACAAGTTAACTTAGTAAAAGAAGGAGCTTCTGATTTATTTGATGTAATGATTAACAGTAATAAAAAAGCTGACATCATTCATCATCACACAATTGATTTAGATCATTATTACAAAATGAGTTTTGGTAAAGCAATAAATGTTGCTTATGTACATTTTTTACCAACAACTTTAGATGGTAGTATAAAACTTCCTAAATTAATATTTCCAGTGTTTAAAAATTATGTAATTAAATTTTATAATAAAGCTGATTATTTAGTTGTAGTTAATCCAAGTTTTATTAAAGATTTAGTTGAATGTGGAATTGATAAAGATAAAGTTACATATATTCCAAATTATGTTTCTAAAGATAAATTTTATCCTAAAACAAAAAAAGAAGTTAAAGAGATAAGAAAAAAATATGGTTTTAAAGAAAATGATTTTATTGTTTTAGGAGCTGGTCAAGTTCAAACTCGTAAAGGTGTAAAAGAATTTGTTGAAGTTGCAAAACAAACTCCAGATATAGAATATGTATGGTGTGGAGGATTCTCATTTGGAATGATTACTGATGGTTATGAAGAATTAAAAGAAATCGTAGAAAATCCACCTAAAAATGTAAAATTCTTAGGAATTGTTCCACGTGAAGAAATGAATGATTTATATAATATGGCTGATGTTTTATTTGTTCCATCTTATAACGAATTATTCCCAATGACTATCTTAGAAGCAGTAAATAGTCATAAACCATTGTTACTTAGAGATTTAGAATTATATGAAGGGATTTTATTCCACAAATATTTAAAAGGAAATAGTAATAAAGAATTTATTAAAGAATTAGAAAACTTAAAAAATGATCCAGAATTATATAAAAAATATAGTAAATTATCTAAAGAAATTAGTGAATATTATTCTAAAGAAAATGTACTAAAAATGAGGACTGATATTAAAACAGAAATATAAAAAAAAAATTTAGAAAAAGTTAATAATTAGTATTACACAAATTAAAAAAATGTGATATAATTAAACGCGTAACGACATGTATTTGGTATAATTGGAAACGCACATTTTATTAAAAATGATAACGAACAACACAAAAATAATTGTGTTGTTTTTATATTAAAATGAAGGGAGTAAAATTATGCCACAAACAAAATTTCAAGATATTGTTTATACTGTTATTATGGTAATTGTTATGGTTTATGCGATGGTTTGTTATAATATTGGAATAGGTTTGGGAGAATTTAATAATAATGTATTTTTAATGGCTCTTGGAGAATTACCAATTATGGGAGTTATTGCTTTCTTATTAGAATTTATATTTGTTGGAAAAATAACAAAAAAAATTACATTTTCTTTAATTAATCCAAAAGAAACTAAACCAATATTTATTATAGTTATACTATCATCATTAATAGTATGTTTTATGTG
>CALVVE010000046.1 GCA_944363775.1 uncultured Bacilli bacterium
AAAAGCTACATTCTAAAATTACCAAAAACCTACAATCTTTTTTACCAAAAACCTACAAAAATATTTGACATTTACAATAAAGATAAGTTTAGTATTATATATTTGTTTAAATATATTAAAAGTAATATAGTTGATCAAAATAAAATATTTTATAGTTAATATTAAAATATATTAAAATTAAATTTAAAATATTTAATAAAAAAATAATTTTAAATTTATATAAATAAAACTATATTATCTATTATTAATTATTATAAACAAGAAAATATTGTTAATAATATTAATGAACTTAGAAAGTTAAATGGTTAGTTATTCACTTATTTAAAGATAATTAGTTACTTCGTATAATATATATTATGTTAACTTCTATATATTTAAAAAAATAGTATTTAATCTACTATTTTATTTTTTCTTTTAAGTTCTCTTCACATAAAGAAATAAATAATTTATATATTTGTTTAGTTTTTTCTGTTTTATTAGCAATATTATATATATCAGGATACTTAATTAATTCTTGTTTTAATTCTTCAGGATATGTTCCAATGTTTATGACTTCATCATATGTTTCTATTTCTTTGAAAAAATTTTTAAATGTTTTTATTTGATCTAAAGAAATTAAATTTATATTAGTTGGTAATTGAATATCAGTATGTTTTATTCCATCTAATTCATATGAATCTAAATCATCTAAAATTAATATTGCTCCATTATTGCATAAAAAATCTTCTTCTAATGCATTATTATCTTTTTTAAATAAGTCTATAGTTATTTCTTTAAGTGCTAAAGAATGAGCTAATCCTTTTAATACTAAAACATTATTATCATATAAACTATAATTCCTTGCATAATTATATATATAATTTTTTTGTGTATCTGTAAAATCTTTATTAAAAATAGCATATCCTCTATTATTCATATTATTCACTTCCTTAAAATAATTATACCTACTCTACTCTATATATGTCAAGTAAAAGTAAATAATTTTTTTGTATAAAATTTTGTTTGTTGAGAATAATAAGTAATGGGTGATTATAATGAAAAAGAATAAGATGCAAAAGAAAAATTCAAATGCTAAAGCTATGAATTGTAATAAAACAAATTCAAAAGCATGTAATTCTTCAAAAAAATCTGATGAAAAACATATCGGATTTGATGAAGATAATACGAATTCATTTGAATTAAAATAATTATTACATCCAAAAAAGAGACATTGTCTCTTTTTTAATTATAAATAGTGATTTATAATCATAATAATTGATCCTAAAATAAAAAATATAATTGTTAATCTTTTATTGTTATAAGATAGTGATGTAGGAAGTAATTCGTAACTAGCAATATGTGTCATTATACCAGCGATTATAGCAAGTAAACATCCCATAATAAAATTATTCATTATATTTTTTAAAAATAATAAAGCAAGAATTGCACCAAAAAGTTCTGAAATACCAGAAATAAAAGTATATGCAATAGCTCTTCCCCTACTCTTTGTAGCGTAATAAATTGGAATACTTATAGAAATTCCTTCTGGAATATTATGTAGGGCTATTGCTAAACTTAATGATAAACCAAGTTTTACATTACTAGAAGTTGATAAAAAGGTTGCAATACCTTCAGGTATATTATGAGCAATAATTGCTAACATTGAAATAATTCCCACTTTATATAAATTTCCTTCTTTTTGTTCTGGTAAATAATAATCAATTAACATAGAAAAAATAATTCCTATAACAAAAAATATTGCAATAATTATTAAAGTTGGAAATAGATATAGATAATTTTTTAATAACGTATATGATTCAGGTATTAAATCAGTAATTGAAACAGTAATCATTACTCCACTAGCAAATGCAAGAGAGGATATTAATATGCTTTTATTATTTTTCTGTGTGAAAAATATAATTATTCCACCTAATGATGTTGTTAATCCAGCTAGTGTTGAACAAAGTAAAGCAAAAGATACGTTGGACATACGATCACCTAAATTAGTGTATGATAAAACTACTAATTATATACTTATTCTAACTATAATAAAAATGAATTGCTAAAATAATAAAATTATGTTATCATTAGTATGTAAGAAAAAAACTTACATAAAATAAAAAAGGAAACATTCAGTTTTGCTGATTGAATGTCTACCTGAATAAATTTAAGTTAGACACTTATTCATACGAATGAGTGTCATTTTTTTATAACTATTATCAATAAAGATAAAAGAAATAAAATGATAGAAATGTATCTAAGAACTTTTATTATAAAAATTCTTTTTTGCATTTTATCAAACCTCCTTTCTTTTATGAGAATAGAGGTAGACACTCAACAACTGAAGTTTCCTAACACGCAATATATCATAAAAATTTTAATAATACAAGTAAATAAACTTTTGGTTTAATAAAAAAGAAGCAATTATATGCTTCCTACCCTATTTACTTTTTCTAGATAATAATTATTATTATCTTTTTTAAATGTATAAATATAGTGATTTAATTTATTTTGATTATCTATTAAATTAGATTCATTTTGAGTTACATTTTGAGCTAAAACATTTTTATCTTTATGGTTATCATATATAGTTACTTTATTATTAATACCAAGTTCTGTTATTTCAAAGTAACCAACAACAACTTCTATTTCAATTCGATCATTATATTTTGTAGCTTTTAAAACTTCTAAATCATAATATGGCAAAATAGTTCCACCACAACTTAAACCTTCTTGAGAATAAGTATTATTAGTACTATTATATTTAAAATTTGCATAAGAACAACCTTCACTACTTAAAGAAGTGTGTTCATACTTTATATTACCAAAAAGTTCTTTCATCTTTTTATCTACTTGATTAGCATCTAATACAATCATTTGTCCTGCTTGATAATTTTTAAATGTATCTTTAAAAGTATTAATAGCAATATATAATTTTACATCATCTTTTAAATCTTTTATTTCGGTTTTTTCAGTTAAATAAAAATATCCAAAATAATCTCCAGCCCATAATGTATTTAATTCTAAATAAGGATTCATTAAGGTAGTAACTAATTGATCATCATTTTGTAATACTGTAAAATTTTCTTCTTTTTTACTTTCTTCTATTACTTCTTTGTTGTTTTCACTTACATTATTTAATTTAACATTATCTCTATTATTAATCAAAATAATAATTCCAGCCCCAATAATTAATCCTGATATAAATATTACAATCTTTTTCATATTCAACTCCTAATATATTCTTTTAATAATTCTTTTTCTTCTTTAGTAATTCTTCTAGATTCTCTTATTTTTTGAATAGACTTATTATGTGTCCAATTATCTAATTTATTATCTTTTAAATATACTAATGTAACTTTTGGATATTTTATATAACAAATCGATATTAACCAACTTATAGCCATTAGAACATAATAATCTTTATTTTTTATACTATTACATATCTTAAATATTTTATCTAAATATTCAGGAACTATATAATAATCTAATAATAATACTAAACCAACTCTAATACTATAAACATCATTAGTTTTAATTAATTTATTAATAAATTTAAATCCTAGTTCTTTATTATTTTTAAAACACTTTAAATTAGCACAAAAACTATCGCATATAGCCCAATTATCAATAACCGTGATAAATTGTTTGACTAACACTAAACGTTCGTTAAAATCCATTTTAACACCACTTATGATAAAACCATAAATCATCTTTTCTTCATAATATTCTAATTTATTTAATTTTAAGAACTCTTGATAATTACCAATAGAAATTTTTTTTGCAACTTTCTTTAAAAATGGAATACGACAACCATAAATATTATTAACTTCTTTAATTATTTTTTGGTTAAATTTTTTATATTCTAAATCACTATTATCTTTTAAAAAATTTAAGAACTCTTGATAATCATTACTACACCAATTTTCTTTAATTAAATTATTCATCTGCATGAGGGTGAAACTGTTTATAATTTTCTTTTAATCTTTGATTAGATATATGTGTATATATTTGTGTAGTTGATATATCAGAGTGTCCTAATAGTTCTTGAATACTTCTTAAATCAGCACCATTTTCAAGTAAATGTGTTGCAAAACTATGTCTTAAAGTATGTGGTGAAAAAGATGTTTTAACATCCTGTTCTTTAGCTATTTTTTTTAGTATTTTAAAAAATCCTTGTCTAGTTAAAGCTGAACCATGATTATTTATAAAAATATAATCACAAGCTTTCTTTTTAAGTAAATTATTTCGATAATTATTTATATATAAACTTAAATATTTTAAAGCAACATCACCTAGTGGAACAATTCTTTCTTTACTACCTTTACCAAGTGTTCTTACATAAGCCATATTAAGATCTATATCATGTAATTTTAAATTAATAAGCTCACTTACTCTAAGTCCCGTTGCATACATTAATTCAAGCATTGCCTTATTACGATAACTATATGCGTCATCTAGTTTAATATTTAATAATTTATCAATTTCTTCCATACTAAGTACTTTAGGTAAAGTCTTTTTTCTTTTAGGAAGTTCTAATAATTCACTAGGATTATTACGAATATATTTTTCTATTAATAAAAACTTATAAAAGCTTCTAATACTACTAATATTTCTTGATATAGTTCTTTGATCTAATCCTGATTCATTTAAATATTTTAAATAACTAGTAATTTCTTTCTTTTTTATTGTTTCTAAATTCTTTTTTAAGACATTTTTATTATAATCATAATATCTCATTAAATCATGATGATATGATTCAATTGTATTCTCACTATATTTTTTATCTATTCTTAAATAAGTTATGAAATCTTCAATTCTTTCTAAAAACTCATTCATGCTCTCACCTATTTTAATTATACCATTCATTTAAATAATATGGTAGAACTAATTAATAAAATTTGATATAATTGTAAAGAAAGTTGGTGTTTTATGAAAGAACCTCTAGCAATCTTAATGCGTCCTAAAAAACTTGATGAAGTATTAGGACAAAAACATTTAATTGGAAAGAATAAAGTTATATATAATATGGTTAAGAATAAAAAATTATTTTCAATGATTTTATATGGACGTCCTGGTATTGGTAAAACAACTTTAGCAACTGCGATTATTAATGAATTAGATTTAAAATATCGCATGTTAAATGCGGTAATAAATAATAAAAAAGATTTTGATATTGTAATTGAAGAAGCAAAAATGTATGGACATATGGTTGTTATTATGGATGAAGTTCATAGACTTAATAAAGATAAACAAGATTTATTATTACCCTATTTAGAAAGTGGTTTAATTACTTTTATAGGTATGACTACTTCTAATCCATATCACAGTATTAATCCTGCTATTCGTAGTCGTTGTCAAATTTTTGAATGTAAAGAACTAGAAATAAGTGATATTGTAATAGGTTTAAAAAGAGCTTGTTATAGTAGTTATTTAGATGGTATTAAAATTGATGATGAAGTGATAGATTATATTGCTAAATTATCTGGTGGAGATATGCGCTTTGCTTATAATTTACTTGAAATATCATATTATTCAACAAGTGATTTTAATGTTACTATGGATGTTGTTAAAAATATTAATAATAAACCTGCTTTCTTTTCAGATAAAAATGAAGATGGACACTATGATGTACTTAGCGGACTTCAAAAATCAATTCGTGGAAGTGATGTTAATGCAGCACTTCATTATTTAGCAAGGTTAATTGAAGCTGGTGATTTAGATAGTATTTTTAGAAGACTTAGTGTAATAGTTTATGAAGATATTGGACTTGCGAATCCAGGAATGGGACCTAAAGTAGATGCGGCTATTCATGCCGCTGAAAGAACTGGTTTACCAGAAGCTCGAATTCCACTTGGAACAATTGTTATTGAAATGGCTTTATCACCTAAATCTAATAGTGGTGAAACAGCAATTGATGCAGCTTTAAATGATATTAGAAGTGGTAATACAGGTAATCTTCCAGAACATTTAAGAACTAATTCAAAAACTTATAAATATCCTCATGATTATCCTAATGCTTGGGTAAAACAACAATATTTACCTGATAAATTAGTTGGAAGAAAATATTATAAACCAAAAACAACTAGTAAGTATGAACAAAGTTTAAAAACTGTATATGACAAAATAAATGAACTAGAAAAAAAATAATCAAACGATTATTTTTTTGTTTTCTTTAAAACCATTGTTTTATTAATTGGATAATTATAATTAATAACATTAATATTTTGTTTTTCGTTAATTTTATTATTAAATTCAGTTTGTAAAGTATTTAATTCATTAATATATTTTAAATGAAATTCTATATTTTCTTTCTTTAAATTTTTAACAATTTTAAATATTTGATATGAATCATAACTTAAATATCCATACATAGTACCAAATATAATAGTTGGGATAATTATTCCAAAGTTAGCAAGAAAAACTGGATATAAAACACTTACAATTGTTATATTAAATATATTTAATTTAAAATATTTTTTTAAACTATTTATTTTGTTTATAATATCTTTTTGTTCTAAATCGTGTTTTTTCTTTAAATTTAAACAATTATTATTAAAATTAATTTGAATTTCATCTAGTTTTTCCATATTAAATCTCTTTTATATTTGTAACATAAACATTTCTAAACCAAAATATTTATCAACTTTACCTTGTTTAATTTCAATATCTAATGTAGCTAGCTTATCAAGATAATCAATTAAAATATCAGTACTATATTTACTAGAATTAGTTAAAGCTAATTTAATGCGATATGGATGAGCACCTAATTTAGTGGCAATATTATCTCCGGTATAACCTTTTTTATATAATTCTTTAGCTTGTAACATAAGTCTAAATTGATTAGATAAGATAACTATTATTTTTATTGGTTCTTCATTCATTTTAATCATTTCATAATATATTTCCATAGCTTTTTCTTTATTTTTATTAACTATATAATCAATAAGTTTAAATATATCTAAATCAATATTTTTGTGAACTAAAGCTTCAATATCACTTTTAGTTATAATTTTATCTTCTAATTTATAATTCTTTAATTTAATAATTTCTTGTTCTAAAATAAGTAAATTATTACCTACTCTATCAATTAAGAAATTTATACTACTATTATCTATTTTATAATCTTCAAATAAATCTTTTACAACATTATTTAAATTATTATTTTTATTAAATTCTTTAATAACACCTTTAGATTTAATTAACTTAGTTATTTTTTTTAAAGAATCTATTTTTTCATATTCTATATTAAATATTATTATTGTATTAGGATTAGAGTTATTTAAATAATTAGTTAAAAGTTCAAGATTTTGTTCTAAAGTATTTTTTACTGGTTTTCTTGTAAAGATATAAGCATTATCAACGATAATAATTTTTTTATCATCAAATAAAGAAATAGTTTCTGCATCTTCAATAATATTATCTATTAAATCATTTTCTAAATCATATCTACTGATTGAAAGTTCATTAACATTTTCTTTTTCAATTATTTTTTTAATTTCTTTATCAATAAAAAAAGATTCTAATCCATAAATTAAATAGTTCATACTATCACCTTATTAATTATATCATGATTTAAACAAAATAAAAAGGAGTTTTAATATCTAGACCCCTTTAATGTTTTTGTCATAATCTTTAATCGATCATTACCATTTTGATGAATTTTATAACGTTCATTAATATATTTTTGTAGTTCATTATCAACTATTTTTTTACCGTTATAACTAGTTTCTAATCTACCATCAATATTTCTTCCATTATATGTTGTATAATCTTCATATATATCACAAATTGACATATTTTCATCGATTATAACTGCGTATTTCCATATATATTTATTTTTAAATATATCTTTTTTAAATGAAGAATAAGGATTCTGACTTTTATTTTTCTTTTCAAAAAGTAAAAACCATCTCACTTCTTCAGTGCTCATTTCATTTCTAGAATAGTTTACTTCTTCTAAATCATATCTTTGATTTTTTATACCTAAACTTTTACATAATTTTGATATAGTAAAGTTTTGATCTTTAAATAATTTGTGAGTAAATGGAAATAGTTCTTTCATAATATCACCTTTCCTTGGAAATTACATTAGTCTATCACAAATTACTACTTATGTCAAATATTAATCACTGATGTTAATTTAAATTTGAAGTGCAACAAACAAGTATTGAAAAAGACATATGAATAACCTATAATATTTCTCGACTAA
>CALVVE010000047.1 GCA_944363775.1 uncultured Bacilli bacterium
AAATGTGCATATTTTATAGCTTCAATAAGTTCTTCATCAGAAAAGTTTCCAGAAAAACTTCTAGCACCAAACATATATCCACCTAAATATACAGCATCACAACCAGCATTAATAGCAGCTTTTAAACTTTCCATATTACCAGCTGGAGCAAGTAATTCAACTTTTTTCATAAGATCACCAACAAAGATATTTTAACACAACGAGATAAAAAAGTAAAAGTCATACAGTAATAATTTATCTTAAATAGAAAAAAGATTAGAGTTTGCTCTCTAACCTATTTTTTTATTTATTAACTTTATAATACATT
Source organism: uncultured Bacilli bacterium (assembly GCA_944363775.1). GTDB lineage: Bacteria > Bacillota_I > Bacilli_A > RF39 > UBA660 > Pelethosoma. Next base: position 308 of record CALVVE010000047.1, read on the forward strand.
TGATTTTTACTCGTAGGTTTATCTGGTATAGTTAACTTAATATACCCAGCATTTATCGCTGGATCCAAATAACCACTACGTAATGTTTCTTTTGTTTTTATATTTAATTTATCCATTAGTTCTTTAGATGTCATTGGTTTGTTTATTTCCATTACATCTAACAATTTATTTATATTAATTGTTGTATTATCTACTATATCTGGGACTGTATTAGAAACTTCATCTAATGTTTCATTAATCATTTTCAACATAAATTCAATAAATTCATTTGAATTTCCATTTATATGGCTTTTGGCAATCACATTATAATATTCTTCTTGATATTTATGAATTCTTGATTCTATTGGTAAATATTCAAATATTCTTTTCCAATTATATAATATAATATTTTGCCAAAGTCTTGCTGTTCTACCATTACCATCACTAAATGGATGAATAAAAACAAATTCATAATGAAAAATACTTGAAAGAATTAAAGGATGAATATTGTCTTTATTTTCTTTCATCCAATTAAATAAATCTTCCATCAAAGATTTAACTCTATCAGCTGGTGGACAAATAAAAATACATTTATCTCCATCAAAGACTCCTTCAGAACCCTTTCTAAATTCACCTGATTCTTTAACTGTTAAGAAAGTCATTACACCATGAACTTTTTTTAAATCATCTAAAGAATATGGATTTAATTCAGTAAGCATTTCATACGCATTATAAGCATTTTTTACTTCTTGTATTTCTTTTTGTGGTCCCATAACAAGTTTATCATTAATAACATCTACAACTTGCTCATAACTTAAATTGTTATTTTCGATTGCTAATGACGAATGAATAGAATTTATCCTATTTTGTTTTCTTAATCTAGGATTTTTATCTAAACTTAATGAGTTATCCAATCTTCCAATTTTTTCCATAATATCTGAAACTAAACTTAACATATTATTATTTATTTCAAATGGTGGTATATAATTACTCATAACTTATCACCTCATTTTGTTATGAGTATTATACCATTTTATTACTTTTTTATCAATATCATCTTACTTAAATCTTGCTTAAATCTTACTTAAAATCAAAAAAATACAAATTATTTCTAACTTGTATTTTATAAATATTTCTTGAATTCTTTAAATTCACTTGAATCATTTAATTTAGTTTCATCAAGTTTTTCAAATAATTTCTTTTGTTCTTTAGAAATCTTTTTAGGTACAACAACATTTAAAACAACATACATATCCCCTGTTCCATGACCATTAACATCTTTTATACCCTTACCTTTTAAACGATGTTTATCATTTGGATTACTTCCAGCTGGTATTGTAAGCGTTACATTACCATGAATAGTTGGAATCTCTTTTTTACATCCAAGTACTGCTTCAGTAATAGTAATTGGAACTCTTAAATATATATCATTTTCATGTCTTGTATAAAGTGGATGATCTGCAACAACAAATTCTAAGTATAAGTCACCATTTGGTCCACCATTATGTCCTGCTTCTCCTTTACCAGCAATTCTAAGTTGATTTCCAGTATCAACACCAGCTGGTATTTTAACTTCTAATTTTTTATTTTTTCTAACTCTACCAGTTCCATGACAATGGCGACATTCTTTATCATAACTTACACCTTTACCACGACAAGTTGGACAGGTTGTACGACTCATAAAGTTTCCAAACATTGTTCGTTGTTCTTCAGTTACATAACCACTTCCATGGCAACGAGAACAAGTTTTTTCTCCAAGACCACCTTTACCATGACATTCACTACATTCATCCATAGTGTCAACTTTTATTTCTTTTTTAGTACCAAAGACAGCTTCATCAAATGTTAAGTGAACTTCCATGACTGTATCACGTCCACGGCTGGCACGATTAGTTTGTCTACTTGATCCACCAAAACCAAATCCACTTCCAAATAAGTCACCAAAGATATCTGAAAAATCAAATCCAGAGAAGTCAAAACCACCTGCTCCACCAGCACCTGCTCCACTGAATGCGGAATGACCAAATTGATCATATTGCTTACGTTTTGCTTCATCTGAAAGTACAGCATAAGCTTCTTGTGCTTCTTTAAATTTTTCAGCAGCATTTTCTTCTTTTGAAACATCTGGGTGATATTTCTTTGCAAGTTTTCTAAAAGCACTTTTTATTTCAGCTTGGGTTGCATTTTTACTAACACCTAAGACTTCATAATAATCACGCTTTTCCATAACACACCTCCTACTTCAATAATTCTTCTAATTCATTTACTTTATCACTAAATAATTTTAATGCTTCTTCTACTGGTTTACCACTTTCCATATCAAGACCGGCATCTTTTAATATATCAAATGGATCTTTAGAACCACCACTTGATAAGAAAGTTAAATACTCTTCTAAAGCATTTTCTTCATTGTTTAAGATACGACTAGCAAAAGCTAGAGCAGCAGAAAGTCCTGTTGCATATTTATAAACATAGAATGCTGTATAGAAATGTGGAATTCTTGCCCATTCATAACGAATTAAATCATCACTTACAACATCATTACCATAATAAAGTTTATTAAGTTCATAATATGTATCACTTAATACTTGTTCAGTAACTGGTTCATTATTTTCATTTAATTCATGAATCTTCATTTCAAATTCAGCAAACATTAATTGTCTATAAATAGTAGCTCTTACCATATCTAAGAAATCAACTAAGTGATAGATTTTTTCTTCTTTTGTTTGTGCATGTTTCGATAGATAATCATTTAATATTACTTCATTTACAGTTGAAGCAATTTCGGCTAGAACAATTGGATAATCGTGATATAAATATGGTTGTTTGTTATTAGAATAATAACTATGCATTGCATGCCCAAGTTCATGAGCCATTGTACTTACTGCATATAATGTATCATTATAATTTAATAGTACATATGGAGTTGAATCATAACATCCAAATTGATAAGCTCCACTTCTTTTCCCAATATTAGAATATTTATCAATCCAACGTTCTGTAAAAGCTTTACTTAAATCTTTTATATATGTATTACCTAATGGTTTTAAAGCTTTAAGAACTAATTCTTTTCCTTCTTCAAAAGGAACTTTTTTAGAAGGTGTATCAGCTATATTTACATGTAAATCATACATATGAAGTTCATTTAAACCAAACTTTTTACGTCTTATATCTAAATATTTATATAATGGGCCGAAATTATTGTGAGTTATTTCTAATATTTTCTTATAGAAACTAACTGGAATATTATCACCATATAAACTAGACTCAATAGCACTATTATATTTTTTTATTTTAGCACTAACACAATTTTCATTTACTTGACCACTATATAAAGTAGCGATTGTATTAATATGTTTTTTATAATATTCATGCATATTAGTAAACGCTTGTTTTCTTACTTCACGATCTTTGCTCTCTATGTATTTACCATAATTGGAATGTGTTAATTTAACTTCGGTACCAGATTCATCAGTAATTACTCCTAAATCAACATCGGCATTATTTAATTTAGAAAAAGCTTTACTATTATTACCAAATACACTACTAATTTTTCCAAGTAACTCTTCTTCAGTTTCACTTAAAGTATGTGTTTGATAGCGATAAAAATCTTTTAAAGCATATCTATACATTTCTAATTCTTTATCCTCATTTATAAGTTCTTCGACTTTAGAATATGGTACACTTAACATTTCTGGTGCGACAAATGATAAAACTAGTGCTTCTTTATCAGCTAATTTAGTAATTTTTTCCATAAACATTTGTTTATTAGAATCAGTTGTATCAGTGTCAGCATTTAAATGTGCCCATACATAAATACGTGTACTTAAACGATCATATTTTTCTTCTAATTTATAAAAATCTAATAAAGTTTTACTACTATCTAAAATATGTCCTTTAAAAGTTACTAATTCATCTAATAATTTATAACTTTCTTCTAATTTTTGATTAAAATCAGATTCATCTTTAACTAATCTTGTTAAATCCCAAGTATTTTCTTCTAAAACTTCACTTCGTTTAATTTCTTTTTTCATAGTTCTCCTTTATATACAAAGGTAAGAAGTTTACCTTTGTGATAAACTTCTTCTCTTATTTTTCTTCGTATTCAGCATCTTTTACATTATCATCATTGTTTGAATTAGAATCATTTGATTCATTATTAGCATTAGCTTGTTTAGCAGCTTCTTCATAAACTTTAGTTGCCATAGCCATAGCAGTTTCACTTAAAGCATCTTTTTTCTTCTTGATATCTTCAATATCATTCTTTTCTAAAGCTTCTTTTAATTCTTTCATTTGTTTTTCAGCTTTTTCTTTATCTTCATTAGTTACTTTATTACCTAAATCTTTAATAGCTTTTTCAGTTTGGAAGATAATTTGTTCAGCTTCATTTTTAACGTCTGCTTCTTCTTTACGTTTCTCATCAGCTTCTTTATTAGCTTCTGCTTCTTTTACCATTTTATCGATTTCATCATCACTTAAATTAGTTGAAGCAGTAATAGTAATTGATTGTTCTTTGTTTGTACCTAAATCTTTAGCTTTAACATTAACAATACCATTAGCATCAATATCAAATGTAACTTCGATTTGTGGAACTCCACGTGGTGCAGCTGGAATATTTGTAAGTTGGAAACGACCTAAAGTTTTGTTATCAACAGCCATTGGACGTTCACCTTGTAAAATATGGATATCAACAGCTGGTTGATTATCAGCAGCAGTTGAGAATACTTGACTTTTACTTGTTGGAATAGTTGTATTTCTTGGAATTAATACTGTACATACTCCACCTAATGTTTCAATACCAAGTGAAAGTGGTGTAACATCAAGTAATACGATATCATCTACTTCTCCAGTAAGTACTCCACCTTGGATAGCAGCACCCATTGAAACCACTTCGTCTGGGTTAACTCCCTTAGATGGTTCTTTACCTAATTCTTTCTTAACTAATTCTTGAACTTTTGGAATACGAGTAGATCCACCAACTAATAATACTTTATCAATATCACTAGCACTTAATTTAGCATCTTTTAATGCTTTACGAACTGGTTCTAATGTTGATTCTACTAAATCATCTACTAATTCTTCGAATTTAGCACGTGTTAAATTAACTTCTAAGTGAAGTGGTCCATTTTCTCCTTGAGATAAGAATGGAAGTGAGATTTGTGTAGAAGTCATTCCACTTAAATCTTTTTTAGCTTTTTCAGCAGCATCTTTTAAACGTTGCATAGCCATCTTATCACTTGTTAAATCAACACCGTTTTCTTTCTTAAATGTATCAACTAAATAATCAACAATACGGTTATCGAAGTCATCTCCACCTAATTTATTATTACCACTAGTTGACTTAACTTCGAATACACCATCACCAATTTCTAGAATAGAAACGTCAAATGTTCCTCCACCTAAGTCATAAACTAAAATTTGTTCAGTTTTATCTTGTTTATCAAGTCCATAAGCTAAAGCAGCAGCAGTTGGTTCATTAATAATACGTTCTACTTCTAAACCAGCAATTTTACCAGCATTTTTTGTAGCTTGACGTTGTGAGTCATTAAAATATGCAGGAACTGTAATAACAGCTTTTGTAACTTTTTCTCCTAAATAACTTTCAGCTGTTTCTTTTAAATTAGATAAAATCATAGCTGAAATTTCTTCTGGTGTATATTCTCTTCCATTAGCTTTTACTTTTTCACTAGTACCCATTAAACGTTTAACACTAGATACTGTATCTGGATTTGTAACTACTTGTCTTTTAGCAGCTGCCCCAACAATAATTTCACCATCTTTAAAAGCAACTACTGAAGGAGTTGTACGTTCACCTTCTTTATTAGCAATAACTGTAGCTGTACCCCCTTCAAGTACACTAACACAACTATTTGTTGTACCTAAATCTATACCTATAACTTTACTCATAATATCTCTCCTTTTCTTATTCACTAACTTTAACCATAGCAGGTCTTATAACTTTATCTTTTAACATATAACCTTTTTGCATAACTTCAATAACAATACCAGGTTCAACACCAACGCGCCTTTCAGTCATTACAGCTTGGTGATATGTTGGATCAAATGGTTTATTTAATGATTCTATTTCTTTTATTTCATAACTATTTAAAATATTTACAAAGTTACAATAAACCATTTTAAATCCTTGTAAAAATTTTGATACTTCATCTTCTAAATTATCATCATCCATATCAATAGCACGTTCAAAATTATCTAAAACAGGTAATAATTCTTTAACTAATCCTTCATTACTATATTTTAATAAACGTGTTGTTTCTTCTTCTTTACGTTTACGGAAATTAATCATTTCTGCACTTGTACGTAAATTCTTTTCTTCTAATTCATGAATATGTGCTTCTAACTCACGAATTCTCTTTTCATGAGGTGGCTCTGGATGTTTGTGTTCATGGTGTTTTTCATGTGGCTTTTCTTCATGACATTTACAATCATGTTCCTTACAATTACACTCGTGTTCATGATGTTTCTCATGACATTTACAATCATGTTCATGATGTTTATAATCATGATGCTTATCGTGATGTTTGTGTTCATGATGTTCTTCATGTTTTTTTAATTCTTTTTTGTCCATACTTAATCACCTTTCAATATTATGTTTAATGTAATCTAATAATGTTATAACACGGTCATATTCCATTCGTTTAGGTCCAATTAAAGCAATTGTTCCATCTTCACCATTAACAGAATACTTAGTTTTTATAATAGTTACATCATCATCAAATTCATTTTCGCTTCCAATATAAATATTAATGCCTTCATCATCAGTATCTTCTTCAATACTTTTAACAATATCTTTATCTTCAAATTTTGAAATAATTTCTTTTATTTTATCTGCGTTATTAAATTCTGGTTGTTTTAACATATTACTACGTCCACTAAAATGAATATCAGTATAATTAGCAAATTCATTAAATGCATTATAGAATGCATTATATAAAACTTCATGTTGTTTAACAACTTTACCAATAACTGGTTTTACTTCAAACTCTAATTTACTACTAACTTCATCAATTGGTGTCCCAACAAGTAATTTATTAATTAGTTCAACAGTTTGTTTAACTTCATTAATATCAACTCTTTGTGGTAAAACAATATCTTTATGTTCAACATGTCCTTTATCAGTTATTACAACCGCAATTAATCGCATTTCATCAATAGGAACAACTTCTAATTTTTGAATTCTATTTTCTTTAGATGATGAACCTAAAACAACAGATGTATAACTTGTAAGTTCGGAAATGATTTCCATACTCTGTGCAATAGCATCACTTAAAACTAATGATTGATTATGAAATATTTGTTGTAATTTTAATACTTCTTCACCATTTAATTCTTTTGGCTTCATAATATAATCAACATAATAGCGATACCCCTGTTCACTAGGAACACGTCCACTTGATGTATGAGTTTTCTCTAAAAGTCCAACTTCTTCTAAATAACTCATCTCATTTCTTATAGTGGCACTTGAACAATCAAGCGTTTCACATAATGACTTCGAACTAACTGGTCTTGCTGTTTTAATATAGTTTTCAACAATCAACTTTAATAGTTCACTTTGTCTTGAATTAATCACTTCATCACTTCCTTTTAACAGTCTTATACCCTGATTGCTATTTCATTATACTATTATATTCTAGCATTGTCAATATATGAGTGCTAAAAAAGAACAAAAGTCAATAAATTTGACTGCATCTAACCTCACAATTAGATATTTCTCCTTCATCGGTGGCTTACGATTTTTCCTCCAGAGACTAATTTCCGATAGTCGCTACCGTACTTGCACACTTTGCAGTGAAATTTTTTGATGTTTGTTCATCCGATTAACTTTAAATTATTTATTAAACCTTCCCACATTATAT
>CALVVE010000048.1 GCA_944363775.1 uncultured Bacilli bacterium
AAATTCATCAATCATGTTAATTAATACAGTAGAACCACCTTGACTTCTTAGTTCATCATATAAATCTTCAGCTGTAATAGTTTTTCCTTCTATTTCAGCAACAACTTCTTTACCATCCTTTAATTTGGCTTTTTGTCCACATCCAGTAAGTAATAGAAGTGCACATAAACTTGTTATTAATACTTTCTTTTTCATATATTCTCCCTTCATCATACATTTAATATCTTATCAAAAAAATTTAGAAAATACAATATTTTTTCCTAGAAGTACTCACATATTTGAAAATTTACCATAGAATACTGTGAAAAGATAAAAAAGGAGGAATGTTACATGTGTAATAATGGAGTTAGCGGAGCAGCTATCGTTTTAGTTTTATTTATTCTTTTAATCATTATACTTGGTGCTTATATTTAAAAAGGAGGTACTTATATGGCTTGTGGAAACAACCAACAACCAGTTGAAACAACTAATAATGGTAATGGATATGTAATTCTTGTTGTATTATATATCTTACTTGCTATTATCTTAGGTTCAATCTGGATGTATTAAGAGATATTTTTATCTCTTTTTTTCTTTGAATTTTTCAAACTTTATTATATAATTATAAAAGGTGAAGTTTATGAAGCAAAAAAATATTAGAAATTTTTCAATTATTGCCCATATTGATCATGGTAAAAGTACATTAGCTGATCGTATTTTAGAAGTGACTGGGGCAATTACTGAAAGAGAAAAGAAAGACCAATTACTTGATAGTATGGATTTAGAAAGAGAACGTGGTATTACTATTAAACTTAATGCGGTATCGCTAAATTATACATACGAGGGTGAAGATTATCTACTTCACTTAATTGATACACCAGGTCATGTAGACTTTTCATATGAAGTAAGTCGTAGTCTAGCTGCTTGTGAAGGAGCAATTCTTGTAGTAGATGCAGCTCAAGGAATAGAAGCGCAAACACTTGCTAATCTTTATTTAGCTTTAGATAGTAATTTAGTAATTATTCCAGTCATTAATAAAATTGATTTACCTAATGCTGATCCTGATAAAGTAAAACAAGAATTAATGGATACATTAGGATTTGATGAAGATGAAATAATTTTAACAAGTGCAAAAAATGGAATTGGTATTAAAGAATTAGTAGAAGCTGTAATAAAACGCGTTCCTGCACCAACTGGTAATAAAAAAGAACCACTTCAAGCTTTAATTTTTGATAGTTATTTTGATGCTTATCGTGGTATTATCGCTAGTATTCGTATCGTTAATGGTGAAGTTAAAGTTGGTGATAAAATTAAAATGATGGCCACTGGAGCTACTTATGAAGTAACTGCTCTTGGAGTTCATACACCAAAAGAACAAGAAAAAAATAAACTTACAACTGGAGAAGTTGGATTCTTAAGTGCCAGTATTAAAGATATTAGTGATGTTAAAGTAGGGGATACTATTACTTTAGCTAGTAATCCCGCTTTAGAACCACTACACGGTTATAAACCAATGAAACCAATGGTATTTTGTGGACTTTATCCAACCCAATCTTCTAAATTTCCAGATTTAAGAGAAGCTTTAGAAAAATTAAAACTTAATGATGCGGCTTTAGAATTTGAACCAGAAACAAGTAAAGCTTTAGGGTTTGGTTTTCGTTGTGGTTTCTTAGGACTCTTGCATATGGAAATAATTGAGGAACGTATTGAAAGAGAATTTGGTATAAGTTTAATTGCCACTAGTCCATCAGTTATTTATGATGTAACACTTACTGATGAATCACATGTCTTAGTTGATAGTCCAGTAAAAATGCCAGATCATGTACGTATTAAAAAAATTGAAGAACCATATATACGTACAAACATTTTTGTACCAGCTGAATATATTGGAGCAATTATGGAATTATGTCAAAATAAACGAGGTAGTTATGTTTCAATGGAATATTTAGATCAAACTCGTGTTAATATTCACTATGATATTCCACTTTCGGAAATAGTCTATGATTTCTTTGATAAATTAAAATCATCTACTAAAGGATATGCTTCATTTGATTATGAATTAATTGGATATAAAGAAAGTAATTTAGTTAAGATGGATATTTTATTAAATGGTGAAGTAGTAGATGCTTTAAGTGTTATTGTTCATAAAGACTTTGCTTATAATCGCGGAAAAGCAATTGTAAATAATTTAAAAAAATTAATTCCAAGACAACAATTTGAAGTTCCAATTCAAGCAGCTATTGGGAATAAAGCTATTGCGCGCGCTGATGTTAAAGCTGTTCGAAAAGATGTTTTAGCTAAATGTTATGGAGGAGATGTTTCACGTAAACGAAAACTTCTTGAAAAACAAAAAGAAGGTAAGAAACGAATGAAGATGGTTGGTAGTGTCGAAATACCACAAGAAGCCTTCCTTTCAGTTTTAAGTATGGATGAAGATTAATTTTATGTAAAACTAAATAATTAATTTAGAAAAAGAAGAAAAAAATATTGACTAAAATTATTATTTATGATATAAAATTATTGATTGGTACTCAGGAAACTTTCGAAGCCCTGAGTCAATTTTTATTATAGAGTCAAACATGGAGAGGATCATTTATAAAACAATATAAAACAAGTAAGGAATTGGTTGATTATCTTAAATCAAAAAAATTGATTATAAAAAATGAAAAATTAGCCATAAAAATTATTGATACTTATTCTTATTATGCAGTAGTTAATACATATAAACAAATATTTAAAGATAATAATAAAAATTATTTTCCTAATACTAATTTTATGGAAATTTATTATCTATATAAATTTGATAAAAACATAAAGATTATTTTTTTAAAATATGTTTTAGAGATTGAATTAAAAATTAAAGGTATTATGGCAAATGTTTTAGCAAAAAACTATGGATTAAAAGATTATTTAAATAAGTTAAACTTTGACAGATTTGCTAAAAGAGAAAACATAAATAAAATAGTAGAATTAATAAGAATAGAGATAGACAAAAATATTGGAAAACATCAAGCAATTACACATTATTATGAAAATTATGGATTTATACCTCCATTTGTTTTAGTTAAAATATTATCTCTTGGAGAAATAAGTAAGTTATATGGGTTATTAAAACAAAGTGATAGACAAGAAATTTCTAAAATATTTAGTATAAATGATAAGCTATTTAAGCAAATATTAATTAATTTAACACTATTAAGGAATATTTGTGCACATTCTGATAGATTATTCACATATCGAAGTAAATTTGTTATAAGTTTTAAATTGATTGATAAAACATATAAAATTGATAATAATACAACTAATTTATATATGTTAATAAAAAGCATGAAATTATTTTTAACAAAAAACGATTATAATTTATTTGTTGAAAGCTTAAAAAAAGAATATGGAGTTTTAAGTAAGTCTATAGAATCAATTGACACTAATATTATATTAAATATTATGGGTGTTCCAAGTAATAAAATTTAGTTAATTACATATACTAGTAATGATTGGTATTTAGAAAACTTTCGAAGCTCTAAATCAATTGAAAAGTCCATAATGGACTTTTTTTGTTGTAAAACCATATATTTATTGTTTGTTGTATAGGTAAAAAATACTATTGGAAATATTATTTTAATATTAATTATGGATGAAGACTAACTTGACAATAGTTTAAAATATGATATAGTATTATTTGTCTTAAAGGGGCGATAAAGATGGATCGAGATGAAAAAATATTAAGCGCTTTTAATTTACAAGCTGAAAAAAATCTTTCTAATGCAGAAGTTGCAAGAACTTATGGGGTTGATTCAGCAACTATTACAAAATGGAAAAAAAGATTAATGGAAATAGATTATGATTTATATCAAGTAATCTCTTGTATTACTAAATTAAATAGTTCTAAAAGAAAACAAGAAATTACTAACTATTATGTTAACGTAATTGCTCATTTAATTATTCGTTACAATTTAACTTTAAATCAAGCCATAACACTATCAGGTTATAATATAAGTAGTGGTAGGCTTTCTGAACATCTTTCTAAAGATTTAGATAAAAATTTATATTTACAAGTAAAAAAAGTCTTAGATGAATTTAATGGTTCTAAAACAACTAAAGAACAACGCGAATATTTTGAAAAGTTATTAAATAAGAAAAAATTAGATGATGAAGATTTTTATGAATTACCACATGCTAAAGATATTTTAAATGTTGCCGATGAAATATTAAGTGGTAAAAATATTAGTAAAGTTGCTAAAAATTATAATTGTACAAGAAATGAACTTATTGATCACATTATGGAGTTATTACCAATTATTGATTATAATAAGTATCTACAAGTATTAATAAAATTAAGATTGTTTAATTTAGAAAAACAATATTATAATGATGCAAAAACATATACATATGAACAAGAACCTATTACTAATTTTAGAAGATAATTGTAAGATTATCTTTTTTTATGATAAAATGGAGTTGGTGATAATGTGAAAGCAGTATACATTCATATTCCATTTTGTAGTAATATTTGTACTTATTGTGATTTTTGTAAAATGTATTACAATAAAAAACATGTTACTAAATATTTAGAAGAATTAGAAAAAGAAATAAAAAATAATTACAACGGAGAAACAATAGAAACAATTTATATTGGTGGTGGAACACCAAGTTCACTAGATTTAGAAGAATTAGAATATTTATTAAAAATAACTGAGTATTTTAAAACAAGTAGTAATTTAGAATTTACAGTTGAATGTAATATTGAAAATTGTAGTTATGAAAAATTAGAATTATTAAAAAAATATAATGTTAATCGTCTAAGTTTTGGAGTTCAAACTTTTAATCCAAACTTTTTAAAAGTATTAGGCCGTAAACATAATAAAGAAGAAACATTTAATATTATTAAGTTTGCTAAAGAGTTAGGTTTTGATAATATAAATATTGATTTAATGTATGCGTTTAATGGACAAACTATTGATGACTTAAAAAAAGATTTGGATTTATTTTTAAAACTTAATATTAACCATATTTCAACATATTCACTAATTATTGAACCAAATACTGTTTTAGGAATAAATAATTATGAAAATATTGATGAAGATTTGGATTATGAAATGTATAGGTTAATAGAAAATACTCTAAAAGAACATGGTTATAAACATTATGAAACAAGTAATTTTGCTAAAGAAGGATATGTTTCCAAACATAATTTAACTTATTGGAATAATTTAGAGTATTATGGATTTGGTTTAGGGGCTAGTGGTTATATAAATGGTATTAGATATAATAATACAAGAAGTTTAAATAATTATTTAAAAGGAAATTACGTTTTAGATAAACATGAACTTTCTAAGCAAGAAAAAATGGAAGAAGAAATGTTTTTGGGGCTTCGTAAGTTAGATGGTGTAAATAAAAAAGATTTTAAAAATAAATATGGAATTGATATTAAAGATGCTTTTGATATCGACCCAGAAATTAAGAAAGGATTATTAATTGATGATGGAAATAATATTTATATTCCTGAAAAATATCAATATATTTCTAATCAAGTATTAATAAAATTTATAGGTGAGTAGAATGGATAAAATAAAAGTATTTGAAAAAGAATTAAATTATATTAAAAATAATAGTTATAAAGAAGATTTAAAAATATTAATAAACTTATTACCTGATTATTTTTTTGAAATTCCAGCTTCTTCTACTGGCAAGTATCACCCAAAATATGCATTAGGTAAAGGGGGACTTGTAAGACATACTAAAGTAGTTGTTCGAATTGGTTATGAACTTTTAAATAATGAAAGTATTGGGTTTAGTTTTAAAGAGGAAGAAAAAGATTTATTATTGATGGCAATGCTTTTACACGATGGTTTAAAATCAGGAATTAATCATGAAAAGTATACTCGTTTTGATCATCCATTATTAATCTCTAAATTAATATTAGATAATAAAGATAAACTATCTTTAAATGATTATGAATTAACTTTAGTAAGAAATGCTATTGAAGCACATATGGGACAGTGGAATGTTGATTATAATGGTAATGAAGTTTTACCTAAACCACACAATAAATATCAAAGATTTGTACATATGTGTGATTTTCTAGCAAGTAAAAAATTCTTAGAAGTAGAATTTGATGAAAATAATAATATTATCTCTTGACACGAAATTTTGTTCGTTTTATAATGTTAATAGATAGGAGAGAGTGGTATGAAAGGTAAGTTAATTGTTATTGAAGGAACTGATTGTTCAGGAAAGGAAACACAATCAGATAAATTAATTGAACGTTTAAAAAAAGATGGTGTTCAGGTTGAGAAGATTGCTTTCCCAATGTATGATACACCAACTGGAAAAATTGTCGGAGGACCATATTTAGGTAAAGAATATATATGTCATGGTTGGTTTAACGAAACAGCTCCCAATGTTGATCCTAAAGTTGCAGCTTTATATTTTGCTGCTGATAGAAGATATAATATGCCTAAAATAAAAAAATTATTAGATGATGGGGTAAATATTATTGCTGATCGTTATGTTTATTCTAATATGGCTCATCAAGGTGGTAAGATTGAAGATACTAATGAACGTATGAATATGTATGCTTGGTTAGATGTTTTAGAATTTAAATTATTAGAACTATCTAAACCAGATATTGCAATTTTCTTACACATGCCATACGAATTTAGCAAAAAATTAAAAGAAAATAGAGCTGAAGCTCCAGATGAACATGAATTAAACGAAAAACATTTAAAAATGGCCGAAAATGCTTATGTTGAACTTTCTAGTGTATATAAGTGGGAAACAGTTGAATGTGCAACTGATACACTAAAAACTGTTGATGAAATTAATGATGAAGTATATAAAATAGTTAAAGAGAAACTTAATATCTAGTTTCTCTTTTTCATATACTTTAATGGTGATAAAATGAAATTAATTGCCCATCGTGGAAAGGATAATCATAAGTATACTGAAAATACAAAAGAAGCTTTGTTAAAATCACTTACTAAAAATTATATTGCTGGAGTAGAATGTGATGTAAGGATAACAAAAGATAATGTTTTAGTATTAAATCATGATATGACCATTAATCGAACAACATCAGGGAGTGGTTTTATTAAAAATAAAGTATATAAAGAATTAAAAAAATATAATATAACTACCTTAAATAATTTTTTAAAAAAAGTTAATAGTGATAAATTAATAGTAATTGAAATAAAAAGTGAAGATTTAGAAATTGAATCTTTTATAAATAAATTGATAAATATATGTAAAAAATATAGATTAAATTATTATTTTTGTAGTTTTAGAATTGATATTTTAAAATATTTAAAAGAAAAAGAACCAACTTTTAAAGTTGGGTTATTAACTAGGGGAATATTAAAAAATAATAGTAATGTAAAATTAGATTTTATAAGTATTTGGAAAAATAATTATAGTGGTAAAGAAGAGTTTGTTTGGACTATTAATAATTTGAAAGACTTAAAAAAGTTTTATAATAAAAATATTTATATTTTAACAGACAAAGCTTATAAACTAAAAAATTATGGTAGATAACCACCATATAAAGCTTTTGCATTCTCACTAATAATCATAGCTTTTTTATCAATTGTTTTAATTATATGACTAATTTCTTTCTGTTTTTTTCGACTTACAAATATTAATAATATTTTCTTTTTATTAAAAGTTCCTTCACCGTTAAAAGAAGTTATACCAACACCTTTATTTTGTAATTCATTACAAATAATATTAGCTGAATAATTATTTATAATGGCCATCAATAAATTAGTCCCCATGGCTAGTTTTTCTTCGATTAAACTACCACTATAAGAGCCAATGTAAGAACCAAAAGCAAAAAAGAAAATTGTTAGAGGATCTTTATTAATATTTTTTACAACAGTACCAGTTACAAGTATCCAAACTAAAGTAATAATAAATTGTAATATTGCTCCTAAATTCTTCTTTCCACTCGCAACAACAATTAATCGTAAAGTCCCTAATGAGTTCTCAATTATTTTAGAAAAAAAGATAGTTATATATAAAAACATTTACCTCACCAATAATATTATGTAAAAAAAAATAAAAATTTATAAAAATGTATTGATTAATTTAAAAAAATTTTATATAATAACTGATTTATATCCTTAAATCTTTTAATTTTCTTATAAAAATCTCTTTTATAAAATTGTTTTCA
>CALVVE010000049.1 GCA_944363775.1 uncultured Bacilli bacterium
TAGGCCCGGTTGCCCCAGTAGGACCAGTTGCCCCAGTAGGTCCAGTTGCCCCAGTAGGACCAGTTGCCCCAGTAGGTCCAGTTGCTCCAGTAGGTCCAGGTGTTCCACTAGATGGCCCAGTTGGCCCTGTAGGACCAGTAACACTTATAAAATAACATCCTTTGGGTTTACATTTTTGATCATGTTTAATTTTATCTAATGCATTTTCGTATATATCCATAATTCCTCCTTTCGATATATTTTATGATAAGTAGTATAAAGTAATTGTGATGATACCTAATTTAATTAATTTTGTGTAGAATTTATAAAAAAAATATGGTATGATTATATAGTAATAAGAAGGTGGTAAGATGGATTTATTAATTTTTATAATTTTAATTGGAATTGTTTTATTTATTTTTAGAAGTTTTAAGTCATTTATTTATTTTATGGCTATTGTTGAAATTTTACTTAGAATATTATCTTTTATTTGTGCAAGTATTCCTGTTAATGAAATTACTTTATGGATTAAGAATAATATTCCAGATTCTATTCATACTATTATAAACACATACTCAACAGGTATATTAAATCAAGTATTAGTATGGGGATTAGTTATTTGCTTTATTATTTTTGAATATTATACAATTCGTATTTTTTTAAAGAAAAAGTAGGTGAGTTATGAATAAAAAAGGTTTTACTTTAGTTGAATTACTTGCAGTCATTATTTTAATTGGGTTAATGGGAATTTTAATTGTTCCATCTGTAAACAAGTCAATCCGTGATATGCTTAAAGAAAGTTATGAAGATCAAATACAAACTATTGAACTTGCGGCTAGTAATTGGGCAACTGATAATCCTTATTCGTTACCAGCAGAAGATGGTGGAATTACAACTATTACTTTAGGTACTTTAAAAGCAGGTGGTTATGTAGATCCTGATCTTATTAATCCGGATACTGATAAATCATTTCCAAACGATTTATTAATTGAGATAACAAGAAAAAAGAAAAACTTTAGTTATAAAGTAGTTGAAGGTAGTGGGACTGAATCTGATGTAGAATATAATGAGAATGCCCCAGTTATAGTTTTATGTGGTAATAGTATTGTTTATAGTGATTTAGGTAAGACTTATGATGAACCACGATGTGAAGGAACTAGCTATGTTGGGGCAATGGCTTATGACAATAAGCAAAATCCAATCCCATCAAGTTTATCTAAAACTGGTACTGTTAATATAAATAAAGTTGGAAGTTATAAAATAACATATATTTCACTTTATAATAATATGACAACAAGTGTTACTAGAACTGTTGTTGTTAAAGATATGACAGGTCCAAAAATTACTGTTAATGGTAAAAGTGAAAATCAAAAGATTAATATAACAAAAGGAACTACTTATACAATTCCTAAAGGTAGTGCAACTGATTTAGATGGAACAGTTATTTCTAATATTACACCGAGCGGAACAGTAAATACTGGTAAAGTAGGAAGTTATCGTTTGGTATATAAAGCAAAAGATAAATCTGGTAATGAATCTAAATTAGAAATTGTAGTAAATGTAAGATAAGTGAACAAGTGTTCACTTTTTTTGTTAATATTGTAGACTTTATAAATATAATTTGATAAAATAAAAAAGGAAGTTAGGTGAAATAATGTACGCATATATAAAAGGAATTGTTACTGATATTGAAAGTAATTATATAGTAATAGAAAATAGTGGAGTTGGTTATATGATTTATACACCAAATCCATATTCATTTGAATTAAATAAAGAGGCAATAACTTATGTTTATCAATATATAAGAGAAGATGAACAAAGTTTATATGGTTTTAAAACAAAAGAAGAAAAGAATCTTTTTTTAAGTTTAATTAGTGTTAAAGGGTTAGGATGTAAAATGGCTTTACCAATACTTGCTAGTGGGGGAATTGAAGGAATTAAAGATGCTATTGAAAGAGAAAATATTTTATATCTAAAAAAGTTTCCTAAGATTGGTGATAAAGTTGCAAGACAAATTATTTTAGATTTAAAAGGTAAGCTTGCTAGTGCAAATGTAGATAGTACTCCTATTAATGATGAGCTTGTAGAAGTATTAGTTGGTCTTGGGTATAAAAGACCTGATATTAAAAAAATTATTCATAAGGTTGATAGTAAAAAATCATTAGAAGAACAAATAAAAGATGCTTTAAAATTATTGTTAAAGTGAGGTGATAAATGTGGATGAACGTATTGTAAGTGGAGAAGAACTAGTGGAAGATAACTTTGAAATTAATATTCGACCTAATAGTAGTAATCATTATATTGGACAAACTGAAGTTAAAGATAATTTAAATATTTTTATGAAGGCTGCAAGACTTAGAGATGAAACATTAGATCATGTTTTACTTTATGGTCCTCCTGGATTAGGGAAAACTACACTTGCTTATATAATTGCTAATGAAATGGGTGGAAATATAAAAACTGCTAGTGGTCCTTCAATAGAAAAACAAGGTGATTTAGCTGCTATATTATCAACTTTAGAACCAGGGGACATTTTATTTATTGATGAAATTCATCGTATGCCAAGATTTATTGAAGAAATTTTATATCCTGCTATGGAAGATTTTACTTTAGATATTATTGTAGGAAGTGATTCTAGTAGTCGTAATATAAAAATAGATTTACCACCATTTACTTTAGTTGGAGCTACTACTAGAGCTGGAGATTTGTCAGATCCTTTACGTGATCGTTTTGGGATTGTTTTAAAGTTAGAATTTTATAATACTGAAGAACTTACTAATATAGTAAAAAGAACAAGTCGTGTTTTAGATGCACCAATTGAAGATGAAGCAGCAGTTGAACTTGCACGTCGTAGTCGTGGAACACCACGTATTGCTAACCGTTTATTTAAACGAGTTCGTGATTTTGCTCTTGTAATGGGTGATGGAATAATAGATAAAGAAATTACTAGTTTAGCTTTAGATCGTTTAAAAGTTGATAAATTAGGGCTTGATAATACTGACTATAATATATTAAAAGCTATTATTGAAAGATTTAATGGGGGACCTGTAGGAATAGATGCCCTAGCTTCTTCAATTGGTGAAGAAAAAGGAACAATTGAAGATGTTTATGAACCATATTTACTACAAAATGGACTTTTAAAAAGAACAAGTCGTGGGCGTATGGTAACAGCTAAAGCTTATGAACATTTAGGTATTGAAAAACCTGATAATATATGTTAAAATAAAATCTCGTTATATAGGGGAGAAGTTATGAAACAAGAATTTATTTTAAATCAAAAAAAACAAAGTTGTTCAGAAATTTTAGTTAGTTTATGCAATTATATTATTGAACATCAAAATGATTATATTGAAGATGAGAGGGTTTATGAATATATGCGCATTATAACATGTGTTAATCAATATTTATTAACTAAACCATATGTTGAAAGAGTGTTTTTATTATTAAAAAAGATAGATAAATATTCATATCCTAATAAAGAAAAATATAAAATTATGATGCAATTATTAAACTTATTTTTATTTAATGAAAATAAAGTATTAAGTTTAGAAGATAATGAAATATGTAAAATTGCCAATAAACTAAAAGATGTTAAAGCAATAGATATTAATACACTTTTAGAAAAAATATTGAATAAACAAGAAGTTATTTTAGAATTAAAAAGGGGATAATAAGTATGAGTTCTGTAAACTTTAAAAATAATGATATTTTAGTTTTTAAAGAAGTAAATTTAGAAAAAGGGAAATTATTTAAATTACCATATTCAGTAGAAAATATGAAAAAAGAATTAATAAATTTTTTAAATAATAATTTAGAAATGATAGATAGTGATACAGAAAATGATGATTATCGAATTTTAAATTTTTTAGTTGAAGATTCATATAAAAAAGAAGAAAGAACTAAGCTGTTTAAAATGTTAAATATTATTGATAATAAGGATATTGATCTATGGAGTAAATATGCTTTGGTTATGGGACTTTTAAGAGTTTCATTATATAATAAAGATATTTTAAATATGAATGAATTAGATTTGCTTTGTGTTTCTGATATTTTTACAGAAACAGAGATAGATAAATTACCACTATATGATTCATTTTTAGGTGATATTAATAAATTAACTTATATTATGAAAGATAAAAATAATTATGAAGAAAAAAGAGAAAAACTTATACTTGCATTAGATAAATTAGAATTAGTATTTAGAAATGGTGTTTTTGAAGAAGATAAAAAAACATTAAGTTAGGAGTGAAATCATGAAGACAGATGATTTTGATTATTATTTACCAGAAGAATTAATTGCTCAAACGCCACTTGAAAAAAGAGATTCTTCAAAATTTTTAGTTTTAGATAAAAAAACAGGTAATATTGAACATCGTAAATTTAATGATATAGTTGAATATTTAAATCCTGGGGATGTTTTAGTATTAAATGATACTAAAGTAATACCAGCACGTCTATATGGAATAAAAGAAGAAACTAATGCTCATGTAGAAATACTTATGTTAAAAGATTTAGGTAGTGATACATGGGAAGTTTTATGTAAACCAGCTAAAAGAATAAAAGTTGGAACAGTAATATCATTTGGAGATGGTAAATTAAAAGCAGAATGTATTAGTGTTAAAGATGAAGGAATAAGACAAATAAAACTAATATATAAGGGAATATTACTTGAAATATTAAATGAATTAGGAGAAATGCCACTTCCACCTTATATACATGAAAAACTAAAAGAAAAAGATCGTTATCAAACAGTATATGCTAAAAATTTAGGTAGTGCAGCTGCACCTACAGCTGGTCTTCATTTTACTAAAGAATTATTAGAGGAAATAAAAGCTAAAGGTATTATTGTTACAACAGTTACACTTCATGTAGGTCTTGGTACTTTTAGACCAGTTAGTGTTGATGATGTAACAAAACATAAAATGCATTCAGAATTTTATATGATGAGTAAAGAAACGGCTGATATTCTTAATAAAGCTAAAGTTGAACATAGAAGAATTATAAGTGTTGGTACTACTTCAGTTAGAACTTTAGAAACTATAATGTCTTTATATGGAACATTTAAAGAGTGTAGTGGTAATACAGAAATATTTATTTATCCAGGATATGAATTTAAAGCAATAGATGCACTAGTTACTAATTTTCACTTACCAAAATCAACTTTAGTAATGTTAGTAAGTGCTTTAGCTGGAAAGGATAAAATCATGAAAGCTTATGAAGAAGCAGTAAAAAATAAATATCGTTTCTTTTCTTTCGGTGATAGTATGTTTATAAAATAATGGAGCGTGTTATTGTTATTGTTGGACCTACAGCAGTTGGAAAAACAGCTTTAAGTATAGCTCTTGCTAAAGAACTTAATGGAGAGATTATTAATGCTGATAGTACTCAAGTATATAAACATATGAATATAGCTACTGCTAAAGCAACAAAAGAAGAACAAGATGGTATTCCACATCACTTATTAGATATAAAAGAAATAGATGAAGATTATACTGTTTATCAATTTCAAAAAGATGCTAGAAAGCTAATTACAGATATTACTAATAGAGGAAAAATACCAATATTAGTAGGGGGTACTGGTTTATATATTAAAGCTGCTTTATATGATTATAAATTTGAAAAAGAAGAAATAAAAAAAGATTATAAAGGATATACAACTTTAGAACTTTATAATAAATTAATAAGTTTAGATCCTAAAGTAGATATTCATAAAAATAATCGTAAAAGAATAGAACGGGCATTAGATTATATAAAAAACAATCATAAATTATTTAGTGAAAGAGAAAAAACAGATAAATGTTTATATGATGTAGACTTTATTGGACTTACAACAGATAGAGAAACACTTTATAATAGAATTAATAAAAGAGTAGATATTATGGTAGAACAAGGACTACTTGAAGAAGCTAAAAAAATATATGATTCAAATATAAGAAGTAAAGCCGTAATGACACCTATAGGTTATAAAGAATTATTCCCATATTTTGAAGAAAAACAATCATTAGAAGAATGTTTAGATAAAATAAAACAAAATAGTAGAAGGTATGCTAAAAGACAATATACTTGGTTTAATAATCAAATGAATATAACTTGGTATCAAGTCGATTTTACAAATTTTAATAATACTATAAATAAAGTTTTAGAAAATATTAGATAATATCTAATATTTTTTGTTTTGTGTGTTATAATGTATATAATAGGGAGTTGATAATATGCTAGGTAAAATTAGCGGGATTGAGGAAAATATAGTTATTGTTGATCTTAACCCAGAAGTATTAAAAACGCAAACTTTGGCTAATCATCATTTAGTTTTTGAAGAAGAAAATAAAATGGTTGTTGGTGAAGTTGTAAATATTAAAGAAGGAAAAGCTTATGTAAATTTGATTGGAGAATTAGTTGGAGATAGATTTGTTGGTGGTGTTATTCGTAAACCATCATTTGGTGCTAATGTAATGTTAGTTTCTCAAGAAAAAATACCTCTAATTATTGGTATTCCAGAATATAAAGAGAATCGTGATCTATATTTAGGAATGAGTCCAATTTATCCAGGTATTAAATTAGGAGTTAAATTTAATGATTTCTTCGCGAATCATTTTGCAATATTTGGTAATAGTGGTAGTGGTAAATCTTGTAGTGTTGCTCGTATTATTCAAAATATTTTTACGCGTGAACACTACATTCCATATCGAGCAAGTTTATTTATTTTTGATGCCTATGGTGAGTATCATACAGCATTTAAAGATTTAGGTAAAACTATGCCAGGTATTAGTTTTAAAGCTTATACTACTAATACAAATTTTTCTGATTCTGAAATAGTTCGTATACCTTTATGGTTACTTACAATTGATGATATTGCTTTATTACTTGGAGTTGAGAATGCTAATCAATTACCAATTATTGAAAAAGCTTTAAAATTTGTTTCAGTATTTGCTCGTGAAGAAAGTTTAGTTATTAAATATAAAAATGATATTATAGCGCGTGCAATTCTTGATATCCTATCAAGTGGACGTGGGGCAGCCCAGATTCGTGACCAAATTTTTTCCGTTTTATCACATTATAATACATCAGAGTTAAATCTTGAAACAGAAGTTTATCAACCAGGATATTCTCGTAGTTTAAAACAATGTTTATTAATTGATCAAAGTGGTAAAATTCGTGAAATGGAATTAGTTACAACATTTATGGAATCATTCTTAAATGACGAACTTGAACTTACTATGCCTGATGGTACGTTTAAATATACTTTGGAAGATTTAAAAAATGCTTTTGATTTTGCATTAATTAGTGAAGGTTCATTAAAGAGTGAAAGAATATTTGATAGTTATAATGTTTTAAAAGTACGTTTACAAGCTTTAGTTAATGGTGAATCAGCTGCTTATTTTGATTATCCAGAATATGTTACTAAAGAGCAATATGTAAAGAAATTACTTACTGCTGATAATGGTAAAAAAGCACAAATCATAAACTTTAATATTAACTATGTTGATGATCGATTAGCTAAAAATTTAACTAAAATTTATTCTAAATTATTATTTGATTATAATAAAGATGAAGTTAAAGGTACACGTATGCCATTTAATATTATATTAGAAGAAGCTCACCGTTATGTTCAAAATGATATTGATGTTGAAATATTAGGTTATAACATTTTTGAACGTATTGCTAAAGAGGGAAGAAAGTATGGCGTTATTTTAGGAATGATTTCACAACGTCCTAGTGAACTTTCTGAAACAACTTTATCACAATGTTCTAA
>CALVVE010000050.1 GCA_944363775.1 uncultured Bacilli bacterium
AAACATTGATAATAATTGTAAATCAACACGCTCTAATCCATATTCTTTTAATTTTTGTGTATTTTCAGTAATTGAATTGGTTGCTAACATATGATTATAAATAGTTTCTTTTCCATTATAAACTCTTGGAAATAATGGATATAAAACTGGTAATCCTAGTTCATTAGCTATTTCATAAATTGGTAAAGCTGGATATAATCCTGTTTTTAGAACCTTTTCTTTTGCTTCTGTAATACTATCAGTTGAACCATTAACATTACTTCCTTCAACAATTAAAGTTGTTTGTTCTTTTATATTTTCAGGTAAATACAAAATATAACCAAAATTAAATAATTCATTAGCAGGAACATAAATTAATAAACCTTCAAGCCAATGAATTTTACTTTCTTCCCCTAAAGAATAAAAATTACAATCTTTAAAACTATTTTTTAAATTCATTTTATCACATCCTATTCATATAAATACTGATATTATTATTTTAATTTAACTGCACTCGTATATTTATTTGCATAATATTTTTACAAATATATTGATTCATAATATAACCTATATTTATTTTATCACAAATTATAAAAAGTACTTCTATATTTATATTTTAATTTTCAAAATTTAATTATAACTAATAATCAAAAAAATAAGAGATTAACTCTTATTTTTATTGAAATTGACTACAACTTCCACAATCTACATTAACCATTTGATTTTCTTCAGAGCAAGTATATTGTGGTGTATAAGTATGTTTGTAAATGTGTTTGTTTATTTTATGAGTATGTATTGGGCATACATGTTTTACTTCATGATAGAAATCTTGCTCTACACATTTAGTTGTAGTTGGTTCAACAATTGGTCCATATCCACAATTATTCATCATATTTTGACCTTGCATCATCATTGGTCTTTGATTGCAACAACATTTGTTAAATAACATATTTAATCCCCCTTACCTAGTATTATAATATGTACTATAGATAATATGGTATAAGACAAATAACTAAAAAAAGAAAGATTTCTCTTTCTTAAAATGGCATCTTAAAATTTCCATTACGCATTTGTTTCATCATTTTTTTCATTTGTTCAAATTGTTTTAATAAACGATTTACTTCTTCAACACTACGAGCTGATCCCTTAGCAATTCTTTGTTTACGACTTGCCTTTAAAATTTCTGGATGTCTTCTTTCATATGGAGTCATTGAAAGAATAATTGCTTCAACGTGAGCCATGTCTTTAGGATCAATTTTTACATTTGTAAGTCCCATCTTCTTAGCTCCTGGAATCATTTTAATTAAATTTTCAAGTGGTCCTAATTTTTTTATTTGTTTCATATAACCTAAGAAATCTTCTAAATCAAAACTTCCTTTTTGTAGTTTACTTGCAGCTTTCTTTGCTTCTTCTTCATCAATAACTTCTTCAGCTTTTTCAATCATTGACATTAAGTCACCCATACCTAAAATACGAGTGGCCATACGGTCTGGATGAAACATTTCAAGTCCATCTAATTTTTCACTAGTACCAATAAATTTAATAGGAACATTAGTTAAATGACGAATTGAAAGAGCTGCCCCACCTCTTGTATCACCATCTAATTTAGTAAGGATTGCTCCAGTAAGTGGTAATAAATTATTAAATCCTTCAATAACATTAATTGCATCTTGTCCAACCATACTATCTAATACTAATATGATTTCATTTGGATTTATTTCATTATTAATATTTACTAACTCATCCATTAATTCTTGATCAATGTGTAAACGTCCAGCAGTATCAATTAAAACATAATCATAATTATTTTCTTTAGCATAATTAATAGCATTTCTACTTATTTCAACAGGATTTCCTGCGCCTTCATCATAAACTTCAATATTAAGTTCACGACCTAATTGTTTTAACTGATCAATAGCAGCTTTACGATAAACATCACAAGCAACTAATAAAGGTTTTCTTTTATATTTTTTTCGAAGTAAATTAGCAAGTTTAGCAATTGTTGTAGTTTTACCACTACCTTGTAAACCAACTAACATTAAAACAGCTGGGTTTCCTTTTAAATTAATTTCTTCAGCATTACCACCCAATAGTTCAACTAATTCATCTTTAACTATTTTAACAAATTGTTCACCAGGATTTAAACTTTTAGCAACTTCCTCACCTAAAGCTTTTTCTTTTACATTATTAATAAATTCTTTAACAACTTTGTAGTTAACATCTGCTTCTAATAAAGCAAGTCTTATTTCTCTTGTAACTTCACTAATATTTTCTTCAGTAATCTTTCCATAACCCTTAATTTTATCAATCGCATTTTGTAATCTATTTCCTAAACTTTCAAACATTTTATCACTTACTTTCTAACATATAATCACATTATATAATATTTATAAACACAAGTAAAGTTTTACTTTGTTTTTATATTAAAACTAATTTCATCAATTTCCTTTTTAGAAAAATAATATACTAAAGAATAATATAAAGCTTCTTCATTATTTACATAAGCATTTTTTAAAAGAACATATCTTTTATATATTTTATTTTTTATGTAATTAACTTTATCTTTATTTTCTCCACCAACAAACTTCTTTATAATATCATTCACACTAATTCCCATATAATTTAATTTATTAAAATTATGCATTTTTAAATATTTACTATAATAATTTTTAAAATATAAATCAATTATTTCATCTGTATTTTTATTATCTTGATTTTTACTTAAATAATTTTTTATAGACTTATAACACATCTCAATATCTTCACTAGTTGGTAAATCCAAACTATAATTATCTTTTAAATATTTTTTTAGATTAATTCCTTTATAAATAATAACTGTAGTTTCTTTTTTTACTTTTTTTGATTTTTTAATATCACTTAAAGATTCTAAATATAAATTAACAGCATCTTCAAAAGAAATATTTTTTTTCATCGATAATAAAATAATTTCTCTTGTAATCTTCATTCTTTCTTTATCAGATTCTATTCCAATATCTTTTAAGTACTCTAAAATAGTTTTATTTTTATAAACATAATTCATAAAATCACCAACGTTTTATATTATATCATATTTGTGATACAATGGAAATGGTGATTAAAGTGAAAGTGTTTACAGAAAATGATAAAAATGAAATAATTAGTTTGTTAAATAATGATGAAATTGTAGCAATTAAAACTGATACTGTTTTCGGTATTATGGCTAGAATGAGTTATAAAAATGAAAAAGAAATTAATTTATTAAAGAAAAGTGATAATAATAAAAAAATTTCTATTATTGTGGAAAATAAAGATTTTTTATTTAAATATGTGGAAAATTTAAATGATGAAAAAAGAAATTTAATAGATGAAAAATTACCTGGTAAATATACTTTTATTGTTAATTTAAATAAAGATTTTTGTAAAAATAAAGGTTTTAATCGTACTGATTTTGGTGTTCGTGTTACAACTAATAATTTTCTACAAGAAATTATTAGTAAAACCGGACCATTACTTGCTTCTTCATGTAATATTACAGGATTAGAACCATGTTCAAACACTGAAGAGATTGTTAATCAATTTAAAGATTCAAAATTATATGTAGTTGCTGGAAGTGTTACTGATAATACTCCATCTACAATAATATCTTTAATTGATGAAATTAAAATAATAAGAAAATAAAAAAAGAGCTCAAAAGCTCTTTTTATTCATCCATATTTTCATCATCAACAATAATATTTAAATCACTTAAATCATCTTCATTATCGTCTGTTTCATCATCAAGTGGTTTTTCAATATCGTCTTCATCTTCAATCATTTCTTCTTCATCAATATCTAATTCATCTTCACTTAATTCTTCTTCATCATCATCTTCTGTTGCTTCATGTTCAATATTGATATCAAGTGAATGATGATCACGAATATCCCACTTACCATCTTCTAACATAACAAATCTTTTATCTAAAGTAAGTGAAGTATAATAGTCCCCTATTTTATCAGCATACATATCATCACTATAATTTAATAAAGAACATATTTCTTTAAAAATCTCTGGTGTTGTCATTGTTGTTTTATTTTCTTTTAAAATATTATAAGTTAAATCTTCATATGATAAAACTTGCATTTCTTCTAAAGACATATTTTTTAATTTCATAAAAATCCTCTCCAACTCTACATATATTCTGGTATTTCAATCATAATAAGTTTAAGCATTTCTTCTAATACTTTACTTGTTAAACTTAAAACATATAACCAATCATTTTTCTTTATTTCATCTTCTAAACCTAAAATATGATTATTTTGATAAAATGTGTTAGTAAATAATGCAACTTGATAAATATAATCAACTAAATAATGTGGTTTTCTTTCTTTAAATGCCAAAGTAAGATTTTTTTCTAAATCTAATAGTTTTAATCTTAACTTACGGTCTTCTTCATTATATACATTATTGCTTAAATTATGTATTATATTTTCATTTTTTAAAATTTTATTAATTCTTAAATAAGTATATAAGATATAAGGCCCAGTTTTTCCTACTACTGAAGAGAATTTATTTATATCAAAAATATAATCTTTTTCTCTACTATTTTGTAAATCTGCAAACTTTAAGATTGCATTTACTATCTTTTTACGATCACTTTCACTCATATCTTTATTATCTTCTTTTTTAGATATAAAAATTTGTTCAACATCTTTAAATAAATCATCTAATTTAGGTGTATGTCCACTACGTGTTTTATATGGTTTACCATCTAACCCATTAATAGTTCCATAACCTAAGTGTTCTAATTTAGCATTAGTTATACCTGATTTTAAACTAGCTCTAAATACTTGTTTAAAGTGAAGACTTTGTCTTAAATCAGTAATATATAAAATATAATCAGGATTAAAATCAACTTCTCTTTGATAAAGAGTTCCCATATCAGTTGAACCATATAAATAAGCACCATTACTTTTTCTAAAAATTAGTGGTGGAATTTCTTTAGTATCAGCCTCATCACTTACATCAATTACTTTAGCACCTTCACTATCAATAAGTAAGTTCTTGCTATTTAAAACTTCTTCAACTTTTGGAATATAATCTCTAGCATCCATTTCCCCATACCAATAATCAAAATGAACATCTAAATAATCATATATTCTTTTAATATCACCTTTAGAAAGTTCATGAATTTTTTTATAATAATCTAAATATTCAGTACTTCCTTCTTGTAGTTCTTTAGTAATTCTTGCACACTCTTCTTTAATTTCTTCATCTTCTTTACAACGTCCACTCATAATTGGATATATTTCACTTAAATCATCAAGAGTTAAATCTTCTAAAGCAATATTTCTTTCTCTAATACCATATATTACTTGCCCTATTTGTAAACCAAAATCTCCTAAATGAACATCAGCAATTGTTTTATGACCCATATAATTAATAATTCTTTTAATAGATTCACCAACAATAGCAGTACGCATATGTCCAACGTGTAATGGTTTAGCAATATTAGGTCCACCATAATCAAGAACAAAAGTTTCTACTTTTTCAGTTTTTTTAATACCAAACTTTTCTTCGTTATTCATTCGTTCTAACATTTTATTGATAAAAGTAGAACTTAAAGTAATGTTAATAAAACCAGGTGCAACTGAACTAACTTCAGAAAAATATAAACTAAAATTTTCATCTTTCTTAATTTCTTCAACAATTTCCTCACCAATCATAAGCGGACTTTTATGATGTATTTTTGCAAGTCTAAAACAATCATCACTTTGATAATCACATAATTCAGGACGATTAGAAGTTATAATATTAATTTCTCCATAACCTAATCTTGAACCAACTTTATTAAATAACTCTTTTATTGTTTCTATAACCATTATTAAATCACCTCATAACTTATAATAAACTCAAAATTATCATCTTCAAGTTTATACTTAATAATTAATTCTTTTTCATGCTTTATTAAAGAATTAATTTCTAATTTTAAAGGAAGAATATAATTTTCTTTTTTTAATAAAACTTGTGCATAACTATTCTCACTAAAATTTAAAGTAATCTTACTTTCACTAGTTTCACGAATTAAACATAATTCATTTAATCGAAAATTATTTTTAACATTATTCTCATAAAAAATTATTGCATTATCACTATAAATTCCTTTACCATCATAACTAATTACTTCATCCTTAGTTTTTAAATTAGTTTTTACTAAAATTTTTGCCATTTCTTCCTTCTTTCTCAACTGACAGTAATTATAACACAAGTTTTATAAAAAAGCACTCATATTTTTAATTTTTTTTGTAATACTAAAGTTAGATAGGAGGAAAATATGCGAAAAATGCGAAAAACAGTAAGAAGAATATTATTATTTATTGTTTTTATATCTATTTTATATATAGGTGTTTATGTATGTGCAAGAATGACTCCAAAACTTTCTATTAATACTTCTAGTAGCTATTTTTTATACGATAAAGACAATGATTTATTCGAAAATAACGGAAATAACGAATGGGTAAAATTAAATGACATATCACCACATTTAATTAATGCAACCATAGCAATTGAAGATAAAAACTTTTATAAACATCAAGGATTTGATTACTTACGCATATTAAAAGCTATTTACACTAATTTAACACATGGTAAGATTGTACAAGGAGCTTCTACCATTACACAACAATATGCGAAAAATTTATATTTAACTTTTGATCAAACGTTAAAAAGAAAAATAGATGAAGCTTGGTTAACATTACGTTTAGAAACACATTATAGTAAAGATGAAATTTTAGAAGGATATTTAAATACAATTAATTATGGTGGTGTCTTTGGAATTGAAAATGCTAGTCAATATTATTTTGGAAAAAAAGCAAAAGATTTAACTTTAGCTGAAGCAGCTATTCTAGCAGGTATTCCAAAAGATCCTACTTATTATTCACCTACTTCTAATTATAATAATGCAAAAAAAAGGCAAAAATTAATATTAAGTGTTATGAAAGAAAATAAATATATTGATGAAACTGAAATGAAAAATGCAGTAAATGCTAAATTAACTTTTAAAACTGAGGAAGAAGATGATTCTTCTAAAATGTTAATGTATTATGAAGATGCAGTTTTAGATGAACTTAAAAGTATTAAAACTATACCTACTTCATTTTTAGAAACTGGTGGTTTAAAAATTTATACTAATTTAGATCATGAAGCACAAAAAAGTATGGAAGATAGTATAGATAAGAATTTTAAAGATAATGAAGAATTACAAATAGCTGCTGTTATGATGAATCCTAATAATGGTAAAGTCTTTGCTTTAACTGGTGGTAGAGATTATTCTAAAAGTCAATATAATCGAGCTATAAGTGCTAAAAGACAAGTTGGTTCAACAATGAAACCTTTCTTATATTACGCTGCTTTAGAAAATGGTTTTACTGAATCAACTACATTTACAAGTGAAAAAACAACTTTTATGTTTTCTGAAAATAAAACATATAGTCCTACTAATTATAGAGAAAAATATGCAAATAAACCAATTTCTATGGCAACAGCTATTGCTTATTCAGATAATATATATGCAGTAAAAACACATTTATTTTTAGGTGAAAATGTATTAT
>CALVVE010000051.1 GCA_944363775.1 uncultured Bacilli bacterium
CAACTGAGTACGCTAATAATCAATTATCTAATTTAAAGGCACAATATGAACAATCTGGAATGGATTTCGAAGAAGCTTTAACTAGTGCTGGATATAAAAATGAAAATGACTTTAAAGAAGTTTTAATTTTAGATTATAAGAAAAATAAAGTTGTAGAAAATTATTTAAGTGATGAATTAACAGACGATGAAATTAATGAATACTATGAAAATGATGTATTTGGTGAAATGACTGTTAAACATATTTTAATTACACCTGAAACTACTGATAATATGAATGATAAAGAAAAAGAAGAAGATGAAAATAAAGCTAAAAAAACTGCTGAAGAAGTTATTAAAAAATTAGATGAAGGTGCTAAATTTGATGATTTAGTTAAAGAATACTCTGATGATGAAGGTTCTAAGGATAACAATGGTTTAATCGAAAACTTTACTAAAGATGGTGTTGTTTCTGAATTCTGGGAAGCTTCATTAAAATTAAAAGATAAAGAATATTCTAAAGAACCAGTTAAGAGTGAATATGGATATCATGTAATATATCGTGTAAGTCAAAAAGATAAACCAAAACTTAAAGATGTAAAAGATGATATTAAAGAAAAATTAGTTGAAGAAAAACTTAATACAGACACTGAACTTGCAACAAAAACTTGGGTTGAAATTCGTAAAAAATACAAATTAGATATCAAAGATGATGATCTAAAAAATACATATAATGATTCAATAAAATAGTCGAAAGACTATTTTTTTACAAAAAAAATTAATTCAAAAAGAATTAATTTTAAATATCAATATTATTAATATACTCTATTAAATAAAGTGGAATATTTATAACCTTCCCATCTTTTGTTAAATTATTTAAAGAAAATCTAAATGATATTTCATTTTCATATTTATTATTAAATTTTGTTAAACTATTATTGTTAGTACTTTTATTTGATTTTACCTCAATAGGAATAATTTTATTCTTATTTTGAATAACAAAATCAATTTTATTACGATTAAAAGTAAAATATGAAGGTACTTCATCTAAAATATTAGTTAATACATTCATAACATAGTTTTCTGTAAAAGCACCTTTAAATTCTTCAAATAATTTATTACCTTCTAAAATAATAGAACTATCTAAATTAGACATTCTTCTAAGTAATCCAACATCATTCATATATATTTTAAAAGATGACAAATCATGGTATGCTTTTAAAGGAAAGTCACATTTTGTAACATTATAACATTTGTAAATTAAATTAGCATCATTTAACCAATTAAGAGCTCCTTCATATTCACGAGCTCTTGCTCCTTTTTTTAAAGTTTGATATAAAAATTTTTTATTTTCTTTAGCAAGTTGAGATGGAACACCATTCCAAATTAAAGATATTTTGTTAGATTCACTATTAGTAGTGTGCTTAGAAAAATCACTTTCATAAGAAGCTAAAATATTAGATTGAATATAATTAACTTTAGCAATATCATGTTCAGTAGTCCAACTATATACAGCTTCTGGCATTCCTCCGATTATATAGTATGTTTTTAATTTTTCTATTAATTGATCTTCAAATATTTTTGGTATTTCTTCAATTTTCTTTATTTGATTCATAAATAGGACTAAATTTTCACAATCATTAGCAATTAAAAATTCACTAAAAGTCATTGGATATAAATTTAAAAAGTCTACTTTTCCAACTGGAAATGAAGTTCTAGATAATCTAATACCTAATAATGAACCAGCACATGCAATATGATATTCTGGTGTTTCTTCACAAAAATATTTAAGAGAATTTAAAGCATTAGGACATTCTTGAATTTCATCAAAAATAATTAAAGTTTTGCCAGGTTCTATTTTTTTACCAGAAGCTAAAATTAATTGTTCAATAATTCTTTTTGGGTCTTTAGTATTTAAGAAAAGACTAGCTAATCCTTCATCATGATCAAAATTAAAATAAGCGACATCATCATAATTTTCATTTCCAAATTCTTTTAAAATATAAGTCTTACCTACTTGTCTTGCTCCTTTTAATATTAATGGTTTTCTTGATGAACTATTCTTCCAGTTAATTAATTTTTCAGTTACAAATCGTTTCATAGGATCACCTCAATCTAATTATATCACACTTTTGCATGAAATATTCATACTTTTATCACACTTTTGTAGACTTTTTCTAACATTTTATCACATTTTTGTAAATTATATCAATATATTTAAAAAAGCTACTAACCGAAATTAGTAACTTTTTATTTATTTTCTATTATTTATTTTCTCTTTTAACATATTTATGAACTCTTCTTGAGAAACTGTAGTAGTATCCTTTTCACCATGTAATCTATAACTAATTGTATTTTCATCTTTTTCATTATCACCTAAGATTAAAGTATAAGGAACTTTCTTTATTTGTGCTTCTCTTAAACGATATCCTAACTTTTCATTTCTATCATCTAGTTCAACACGAATTCCTGCATCTTTTAATTTTTCAGTAACTGAGCTAGCATAATCACCATGGAATTCAGAAGATACTGGAATAACTTCTACTTGAATTGGTGAAAGCCATACTGGGAATACTCCTTTTGTTTCTTCAATTAAGAATGCTGTAAAACGATCAAATGTTCCAAATATTGCTCTATGAATTACAACAGGAGTTTGTTTTTCACCATTATTATCAATATAATTAAGTTCAAATCTTCTTGGTAATAAGAAATCTAATTGACAAGTAGATAATGTTACTTCAGGTCCAACTGCAGGTTTTACTTCCACATCTAACTTTGGTCCATAGAAAGCAGCCTCTCCTTCAGCTTCAAAATATTCTACACCCATTTCATTTAAAACTTCACGTAGTTTATTTTCAGCATTTTCCCACATTTCATCATCATCAAAATATTTTTCTTTATCATTTTTATCTCTTAAAGATAATCTAAATTTATAATCTTTAATTCCAAAATCTTTATAAACATCCAAAATCAAACTTACTACTTTTTTAAATTCTTCACCAATTTGATCTGGTCTTACAAATAAGTGAGAATCATTTTGACACATACAGCGTACTCTTTCAAGGCCTTTTACTGCCCCACTTGCTTCATAACGAAAATCAGTTGCAAACTCACCAATACGAACTGGTAAATCACGATAAGAATGCATCTTATTTTTATATACTAACATATGATGAGGACAATTCATTGGACGTAATACAAATTCTTCATCATCAACCTTCATCATTGGAAACATATTTTCTTTATAATGATCCCAGTGACCTGATGTTTTATATAGATCAACAGTACCAACACAAGGAGTATAAACATGATTATAACCCATATCTCTTTCTTTTTTATAAATATAATTTTCTAATTCGTGACGAATAATTGCACCATTTGGTAACCATAACGGCATACCAGAACCAACTAATTCATGAGTCATAAATAACTCTTGTTCTTTTCCTATTTTTCTATGATCTCTTTCTTTAGCTTCTTCTAATAATCTCAAATGTTCCTCTAAATCTTCGGCATTATCAAAACAAACTCCATATATTCTTTGTAACATCTTGTTCTTAGAATCACCTTTAAAGTAAGCTCCACTAACTTTTAATAATTTAAAATATTTTAATAATTTTGTACTTTCTACATGTGGTCCACGACATAAATCAATAAAATCATCTTGTTTATAAGCACTAATAGTAGTACCATCTTCCATATTATTAATTAAGTCTAATTTATATGGATCATCTTTAAACATATCTAAAGCTTCTTCACGAGTAAGTTCAATACGTTTAATTAATTTATTAGATTTAACAATCTTTTTCATTTCTTTAGAAATTTTATCTAAATCTTCGGCATTTATTACTTTATCCCCTAAATCAATATCATAATAAAAACCTTCATCAATAACTGGACCTACCCAAAATTTAGCTTCTGGATATAAATGTTTAACTGCATGAGCAAGTAAATGAGCACAACTATGATTTAAAGTATTTAATTTTTCATCATTTTTTATATTTTTCATTATAATCATCCTCTCTTTTTAATTCATAATTTTTTTCTTTTTCAGTATTTAAATACCTTACATCTTCTCCTAACATATTTAAATACATATTATTTAATTCATCTATTCTAAATGGATTAACATAAGCTTGTTTATGTTTTTCTTTATCAGTTACAATAATTACTAAACCACTATAAATATCATTAACTGATATATCATCAAAACTTATAGGCATTAATCTATTTATAATATTATTAATTATATTTTTATTATTGATTATATATAATCTACTACTAAAATCTTGTAATCTTTTTCTTATTAAAGAAATATATGAATTACAAGTAAATAAATCTTCTTTAATTAAATTAATCTTTATTAATAAACTATTATAAGTAATTAATAAATTATTTAATTCAATATTATTAGTTCTAATTTTTTCTAAAATTTCATCATATAATTCATTATTTTTAATTACTTTATTCTTCTTTAATAAAAAATTATTATTTTTAATATCTCTTTTTAATAAAGAAATTTTATTTTGTAAATTATTAAACTCTACTTCATATTTATTTAATTCATCAACTAATTTCTTCTTTTTTGAAATTTGCTCCGAAGAAATAAGTTCATATTTTTTTACAATTTCTTTAACAATTTGTTCATATTTTCCATTTTTATTTTTTTCTTCTAAATCATTTAAAATTACTTTTAAATCTTCACTCCATTTAATAAAATTAGCATGTGTTTTAGTGTTTACATTGTTGTTTTCTAAAAACATTTCAAATTCGTTAATTCTATTACTTACAATATTTAAATCAACACTTTCATAATTATTTTCAATATCAAGTAAAAAATAATTTCTTAAAAAATAATCCATTTTAATATTCTTTTTTTGTACCTCTTTAATTTTTCTCTCTCTTTTACCCATATAAAAACTCCTCATGTATTATGAGGAGCGTTATTACGCGGTACCATCCTGTTTTATCACTTAATTAATTCTATAACGGGAATAACCGGAAATCTTTTTCAAGTTCAGTTCATAGGTAGTAATTATTTACATGTTTTATAGAGTTTACACTATCCTCTACTCACTTTAAAAACAGCGGTAATAACCATGTCCTAATCAAAACATTTCATACTATTATTTTATCATTTTAAATGCTTTTGTCAATATTTTTACATCATCTTTTTTTATTTTTATATCATCATTTAAATTATTATAAACTGTAACAAATTGTTTATTTTTTATTTCTTGAATATTCAATGTTTCAATCACTTGTTCTAAATTTTTGTAATAACACTTTATATCATGATCAACTAATTCTTGAAGTAATATTCTTTGATTAAGTAAACTTGCATATTCTCTTACAGGATTAGTAAAAGGGATATTGTCCATTTCTTTTAAAGTATATACTTTATTTTTATATTTTTGCATTTTAATTAATTCAATAACATTTTTAACATATTCATTACTATTTAATCCCATATCATCACTTATATTATATAATTTATCAATTAAATATTGTTTTGTAGTTTCTTTATAAATAAGTGGTATATTTAAATTATTAGCCATATTTATAATACTCTTTTTACAAAATAAATTATATATTTCTAATACATTAGTAATTGTTTCACCGTTTTTTCTATCAACCATATGTTTTATTTTTTTAGAAACATCAATAACTTCTTGTAATTCAGAAAAATTATCTAACGAGCTTTCTTTTAAATCATATAAGTAATTCTTCTTAACTGAAATTAGTGATCGATATATATCAGTATTTTTAACATTATAATCTTTATCTAATGTAATTTCAACAGTAAAAGCTTCTTTTATATGACCTTCATCAAATGAAAAATTCTTTTTAGCAGTTTCACTAGGAATTAAATGTTTTTTAAATTTCTTACAATAAATTGAAGAACTTTGATTTACTAAATACTTATTTATTTTATTTTTTGAATCAATATAATCAGCAACTAAAGGTGTATAAAAATATAGTTTTGTTAAATCTCCTTCTTTTTCAACACAAATAGCATCTTCAAAAATATATGTGTTATTTTTATCAATAGTAAAAACAAATTTGTGGAGATGATTTTTATGTATATATTTATTATTATTATTTAAGCATAAACACAAAGTTAAATATTCATTTTCATAATTAGAAGATATACCAAACTGGTTCATTATTGTAAATTGATTATCCGGTATTTTTTCTTTATAATTAGTACTTAATATTTGAATAAGATCATAAATATTTTTAATTCGAAATCTTTTTTCAAATATATTTAAATTAGAATTATTAATTTTTACAAATAACTGTTCTAATTCATCAACAAGAGCTAATCTAAATTCATCACTAAAACGACTAGAATTATGTGTTAAAAGAAGCTTTAACATTTGCTTATAATAATTAATCTTTTTAGCATCATTACTACTTTTAATAGCTTTTAAACAATTATCTATAACCCCATCTAATAAAGAATAACCATCACTATTAATTATATTAATTAAATCTTTATCATCATTAAATAAATTTTCATACACTTTATAATTTTCAACATCAACCATAATTCTACACATAAAATCAAATAATTCATCTAATTCATTTCGATAATCTTTTTTAGAATAATTAATTTTATAAAATTTATGTTTAATTTGTTTTAAAGAAAATAAAATACGTTCTAACTGCTCTTTGTTGTGTAAATATAATTTATTATCACTGTAAACTGAAGACAACATACGATGGATATTTCTTATTAATTTATCAATTTTATCAACATACTTATTATTATTTTCAAACATTTCATTAATACCACGATAGTTTAAATAACGAAGTGCTTTTTCAATATAATGTTTTTTTATTGGACTAGAATTAACATTGAATTCATCTATTCCATTTTCAATAATAACAAATAATTCATCAATTAAATCTTCATCACTATAAATATTTAATCTTTCTTTAAATTCATTCCAGTGATAATGTCTTTTTTGATTTAACATTTTTAATAATTCTAAATTCATAAACAATCCTACCCTCTTAAATTTTTACTTATTAAACTTACTTCATTAGTAAGTTGATTAATTCTCTCTATTATTCTTCTAGCTTTAATATGTTCAACCCCATCACGACTAGTACTAAAATGATTTTCTA
>CALVVE010000052.1 GCA_944363775.1 uncultured Bacilli bacterium
CAATTTTAGATTCAACAAAAATCTTATTAATAAAAGTAAGAATTTATAACATCCAGAAAAAAATACCGAAACTCAAATTATTAAATTAGGGTAATTTTATACAAAAATGCACAATAATCGCAAAATATTGTGCATTTTTGTGTTTTCTATACCCTATTTTGCACAATCATTGTGCATTTTTGACATTTATTTTTATATTCTTGTTACCATGAATTTATACTTTATTAAATTTTTATAAAACGAATTTCATACTTTTTTTGTTTAATATTTTTTTATAAAACGAATTTTTTGATATTTTCGTTTTATAACTGATTTAAAACTAAATTTTATATTTTTATTATATATCATTAGTATAGAAAATATCAATATATTCTTTAAAAACAAATGATTGGTTTCGTGAATAACCAGTTATTTCTTTTAAAACATTAGCTTTTTGAAGCTCAATAATAACAGAATTTAAAGTTGACAATGGCATTCCTATAGATTCTGATATTTTTTTTCTAGATGCTATTGGCTCATCATATAAAAATTCTACTACTTTTTTTGCATTTTCATATTTTACATTTAAATTTTGAATTCTACAATCTACATCATGTGTTAATTTTACAACTTTTTTAAACTTTTCTTTTGCAACTTTTGCTGTTTCGATAACAGCTTCTAGAAAAAATTTTATCCATCCTATTAAATCATTATTTATTCTAACATTATTTAATTTTTGATAATATAATTCCCTATGTTTTTCAAAGAAAAACGAAATATAAAAACATGGTTTATCTAATATATTTTTATTTTGCAAATATAAAGGAATTAATAATCTTCCAATTCTACCATTTCCATCCAAAAATGGATGAATTGATTCAAATTGATAATGAATCATTGCAATTTTAATTAAATCTGGTGTATCTATTTCATCATTATTAATAAAATCTTCTAAATCCTTTAAACAATCATCTAAATCTTCAACTAAAGGTGGAACATAAGATGCAGTTGAAGGCATAGTTCCTCCAATCCAATTTTGTGTTCTTCTAAATTCACCCGGCGTTTTATGTTCTCCTCGAACTCCTTGCAATAATACTGCATGTATTTCTCTAATTAATCTATTACACAATGGAAAATTATCATTAATTCTATTAATACCATAATTTGTTGCTTTAACATAATTTTGTACTTCTTCCCAATCATCTCTTTTTTCAGGATTTATGTCTTGCAAATCTGATAAATCTTCTTCAATTGTTGTTTTTGTTCCTTCTATTCGACTAGATTTATTTGCCTCTATTTTTACATGCATTTTAATATATAAATCAACATTAGGGAGCAATAACGAATATGCATTTAATTCTCCAATTTGTCTATTTGCTTCAGAAAGAAGAAAATCTAACTTTGTATCACGCCAACCCCAATTATAATTAATTTTACTTGGCAAAAAAGCATTATAACCAGTACCTTGTTTATATTCACCTGATTTATATTCTTCTAATACCATATTATTCCTCCTTTACTTTGAATTATACAATATTTAATGGAATCTTTATTTATTAATGCTGATAGAATTCCTTATTTGTAAGTAACTTAAACATCACATGTTAGTTTTTTTATTACTCTTATTTTTTTCCATCATTATTGTTTTACATTTGCAACTACATTTTATCATTTGTAGTCTCTTTTGTAATTAACTTTCAATTTCTTCTAATTTAACACTTACTATTTTAGATACACCTGATTCTTGCATTGTAATACCATATAAGATATCAGCATATTCCATTGTTTTTTTCTTATGAGTAATTAATATAAATTGTGTTTTAGTTTGTAATTTCTTTACATATTCACCAAAACTTGCAACATTAACTTCATCAAGAGCAGCTTCAACTTCATCTAAAATACAGAATGGAACTGGACGTGATTTTAAAATAGCAAATAATAAACTAATAGCAGTAAACGTTTTTTCACCACCTGAAAGAAGTGAAATACTTGCAAGTTTTTTACCTGGAGGTGAAGCAATGATTTCAATACCAGTTTCAAGTAAATTCTTTGGATCTGTTAATTTTAAATCAGCTTTACCACCATTAAATAATTGTCTAAATGTTTCATTAAAATTATTTCTAATAACTTCAAAAGTCTTTTCAAACTCTTCTTTCATAACTGAGTCCATTTCTTCAATTATTTCTAACAATGTTGCCTCAGCATTATCTAAATCATTCTTTTGATTTACTAAAAATTCATAACGTTCATTAACACGATCAAATTCACTTATTGAATCAAGATTAACATTACCAAGTTCTTTTATAATTCTTTTATAATTAGTAACTTTAATTCTTGCACTTTCAATATCTTCTTCAAGTTCATAATTGTGAATTGCTTTTTCATAAGTTAAAGAATAATTTTCACTTAAAGTATTAAGTAAATTATCAAGTTTTACTTCTGCCCTATTTACTTCAATTTCTAAATCTTTTAGTAATTTATTCTTTTCACGAACTAAACTATTTTCTTTACGAACCGAAAATTCATAATTATCTAATTCTTCTTGTAATTTTTCTTTATCATTACGTTTTTGATTTAATAAAATACTAACTTCTTCTTTTTGTTTAGAAGCAATATAATATTTTTCAAGTATAGCTTCTTCTTCTTTACTTAAATTATTTTCTAACATACTTTTAACAGAATTAATCTCACTTTTAACATTATCTAGTTCTAATTGAAATTTATTTTGTTCTTCAACTTTTAGACTATATTCATTTTTCTTAAGAATACTATTTTTATTTACTAAATAAAATTCATCTTCTAAAGATTTTATATTATAATCAATTTCATTAATACTATTTTCTAAATCTTGTTGTTTTAATA
This sequence comes from uncultured Bacilli bacterium, assembly GCA_944363775.1. Lineage (GTDB taxonomy): Bacteria > Bacillota_I > Bacilli_A > RF39 > UBA660 > Pelethosoma. The sequence continues at coordinate 2,842 of CALVVE010000052.1, forward strand.
CATATTTATTTTGTTCTTTAAGTAAATTTTCTAAATCATATTTATCTTGAATAATATTACGTACTTTTAATTTACCACCAGTAAGAGACCCTCCAACGTGTAAAAGTTCGCCATCTAGTGTAACAATACGATAACGATAATTAATTAACCTACTAATATTATTGGCATTATCAATATTATCAACAACAATAACATTACCTAAAGTATTTTCAATAATAGATTTATATTTATTTTCACATTTAACTAAGTTAGAAGCAATATCAATAAATCCCTTAGCATTTTTAATTTTATTAATAACTTCATATTCAATACTTTTTGGTTTAATGATTGATAAGGGATAAAAAGTAACTCTTCCACTACTAGTTTCTTTTAAATAACGAATTGCATCTTTAGCTTTAGTCTCATCATCAACAATAACATAATTAACAGCTCCACCTAAAGTTGTAGTAATCGCAACACTATAAGCCTCAGCTACATCAATAACACTACCAATAACATTATGAATTCCCCTTAAACTAGGATTATTTAAAACTTTCTTAACCGCACTAGGTAAAGTATTATTTTCTTCAATACTTATTTTTAAATTTTCAACATTATTATCAACAATTCTTTTTTTATAAAGTAAATTTGTAAGTTCATTACTAATATCTTTTTTCTTAAGATTTGCTTCATTTATTTCTTTTTCTTTTAAAATAACTAAGTTATTAAAGTCATTTACTTCTTTTTGTAAATAAGTAAGTTCTGTTGATATTTTAGCAATCTCATTATTTAAAACTAATTCTCTTTCTTTTAACTCTAAAGAGCGATTGTGTAATTTTTGATCACTTACTTCATATTTTTTACGTTCTAAAATAATATTTTTTTCACCATTAATTTTTTCAACTTTAGTTGTTAGGCTAATTAAATTATTTTGTAAACTACTTAATTCTTTATCAAGTTCATTTATTTTATTTTTATAATCTAATATTTTAGTTTCACTTTCACTGTTACTAGTTGATAATTTAATGATTTCATTTTCTAGTTTTTCTACTAATTCTTTATTTTCTTTATACTTATCATTAATATTAGTAATTTCATGAGCAATTAAAGCAACTTCTACCTTTTCTAAATTAGAACTAACTTCTTGATATTTCAAAGCTTTATCTCTTTGTTCTTTTAAAGGATTTACTTGATTTTCAAGCTCACGCATAATATCTGTTACACGTGTCATATTTTCATGTGTACGTTCTAATTTTCTTAAAGCATCTTCTTTACGTTTTTTATATTTTAAAACACCAGCTGCTTCTTCAAAAATAACACGTCTCTCACTAGGTTTACTACTAATAATTTCTTCGATTTTACCCTGGGATATAATATTAAAACTTTCTTTAGCCACACCTGTATCAAGTAAAATATTTGTAACATCTTTAAGTCGACACTTTTCACCATTAATGTGATACTCATTAGTTCCATCACGGTAAACACGTCTTCTAATCGAAACCTCATCATAATCAAGGGGTAAATAATGATCACTATTATCAAATGTTAAAGTAACAGATGCACTATTCATGGCATTACGACTTTTACTACCTGAGAATATTACATCAGTCATATTACCATCACCACGAAGTGATTTAACTGATTGTTCTCCTAAAACCCATCTAACCGCATCAACAATATTACTTTTACCACTACCATTAGGTCCAACAATCCCAATAACACCATCATTAAATTCTAACCCTATTTTATCAGCAAAAGATTTAAAACCTTGGGCATTTATTCTTTTTAAATACATAAATAATCACCATACTTTAATACTTATTCATTATACTATAATAGAAAAAAAAAGACAATTATTTTGTCTTCTTTAATGTTTTTCTTATAAGTTCTTTTGGTAATAATATTTCTTTATCACTATTAAAATCTTCATATTTTATTTTCTTCAATTCTTCACGATAACTAATTAAACGTCTTAAATTTTTATTACGATCATTCTCATCTTTACAAATACCACCAAGAACAATACCAGTTCCAAGTAAAGTACTTAATAAAGCAACATTACCATCTAAAACACTACTTAAACTTAATAAACCAATTACAGGAACAGCTGTTAAAAGCATTTTATTTTGTGTAACTCTTTTTTTACTTTCTTTTTCATATTTTTCAATATCATAATTATATTGTTCAATGACTTCTCCATGAATTTGTTTATAATTAGCTTCATCATTAGGTCTAATTTCTTTAGTTGAAGAACTTACTACAATAATTTTATTATCTTTTAAAGAAACACTATCTTTATAAATACGATAACCATTTTTTTCCATATATTTTCCCCCATAACTGGTTATATTCTAACATATATTTTATATTTGTCAAACTAGTTAATTAAATAATCTCCTACTAAATCAAATATATTTTCAAGAGTATCTTTAAAAATATACATTTTAGAAGTAATAAAATTAATTCTTTTATTACAACAATCTAATTTATATAATACCCCATCACTTAATTTAATCTCTTCAATATCTACTTTATATCTTCTGTATTTATTTACAATACTAACAAACTTTTCATCTTCATGATTACAATATAAATATATAATATCTTTAGTAATATAAACACTAATAGGAATAAAACGTTTATAATAAATACTAATATCATCATAATTAACAATTAAAGTATTTTTATTCTTTTTAAACTTTCTTTTAAACTTCTTTAAATTAATTCTTTTTAATTTACCCTTTTCTTCATATTTGCCACTTACTTTAGATAAATTATTTAAAACATAACAAACTTTTATATTATTACACTTATTTACTTCTTCAATAACATCATCACTACAACCAATTAAGATTAAATTATTTTTAATACTTTTAACTTTCTTAATTAAATATGTATCAATCTTTTTCATAACTCACCTACAATATCATTTATTATATAACTTGTACAAAGTAGTCCAGCAACACTTGGAACAAATGCACAACTACCTAATGTTTTACTACCTGTTTTAATTGGAGCTTCGCAACTAGATACAACCATTACTTTACCATTTAGTTTTTCATCTTTAACCATTTTACGAATAATTTTAGCAAGTGGATCATAACTAGTTTTACGTACATCACATATACTTAATTTACTTGGATCTAATTTATTAGCTGTACCCATACAACTTATAAATTTAATTTTATTTTTTAAACAATATCTAATAATATCTTTCTTAGTAGAAACACTATCACATGCATCAACTACATAGTCAACATGACCACAAAATAAACTTTCTAAATTATTACTATCTATAAATTCTTTAACCACTTTAACATTACATTCAGGATTAATTTCAACAATTCTTTCCTTTAATACATCAGCTTTATATAGTCCAACATTACTTTGTAAAGTCATAAGTTGTCTATTTAAATTAGTTATATCAATCTTATCAAAATCAACTAATATAATATTTTCAATCCCTGATCTTACTAAAGATTCACATACATAACTTCCGACACCACCTAAACCAATTACTAAAACTGTTTTATTATATACATCATTAATTTTATCTCCAACTAATAAACTAAATCTTTCAAACATAATACCACCAAAATAATTATATAAATAAATATTATTTAAGTCAAATAAAACCAAATCAAAACAAAAAAAGCACCCCCTGTGGCAAATACGCCACGTGGGGGATTACTTATCTCTTATTATCGTTTCAACCACCTTATATTTGATATGGTGAATTTGGAGTACCATTACCTCCAGTAATGGTTATTTCAGATGAGATATTTATAACTGGACGAAGCCAATACGCACGTGAAACGGAACTGGTGCTCGTATAGCCAATGGCGTACACGTGCCAAGCATAAGAAGCACTAGATGGCGTTGCAGTCCAATAAGTATGTGTGTTATCAGTACTATTTGAAACAGTATGATTTTTTGAAAGTATTGTTTCACTTTGCCCGGATAACATCTCTCCTACCCTTATTAATCCTACACTTCCTTCATATGGATTACTTGTACTGTCCAAATTTGTTTTATAATCCCATGGTTCAGTCCAATAATCTCCTCGATACCATGTTGTACTTGAAAGTTTATTTTTTTCTAATTCTTCGTTATTACTTAACCAATTTAAGAAAATATCTTCATTTATTGTTGTACACAATGTACAATTTTTTCCATATGCAATTTTATCTGATGAATCTATTGTTCCATCATTATTACTATCATAATATCCATCAAGTATTAATTTTGTTCCACTTTCACTTGTTTCTAC
>CALVVE010000053.1 GCA_944363775.1 uncultured Bacilli bacterium
TCCATCTAAATAGTTATATGTTGCTTCACTTTTATTTAATAAAATATTTGTTACATTACTAATATTTGGTGTTTGATTATTTATTGTATCTGTTTTTACATAATTAAATTTTAATGATACTTCTTTTGTTTCTAAAACGTTACATGTACTTGTTATTGTAATATCAAAATCTTTAGTTGCTCCTGTATATATCTTATCATTTATTTCATGTCCATTTATACTTACTGTAATACATTTAGGATCTTTATTATTTGTTAATTCTAAATCTTTTATTTCAATTAATTTGGCATCATATTCTGCTTGATTTTCAGCTGTGACTGTATATGTAATTGACCCAGGTGCATCAAATGATACTTGGGTATTTACTAATGTTTTTGCTTTAATGTTTCCTGCGGTTACAACTATTGCCCCATTATTTTCTTTAGTAATGATATTTGTAAATATTATTCCATCACCTTTATCTATTGAAGCATATCCTACTAACTTTAATATTTGATTAAGTGATGCATAACCTATTGTTATAAAGCACACTAAAAAGACGCTAATAAACATTACTAATTTATTAGTAGACATATTTCTTAATTTACGTTTTATTTTCCTTTTTAATCTTCCTATCATGTAAACACCTACTATAAATAGTATATCACATTTTTTATAAAAAAGTAGAAAAAAAGAATTATTTTTATTCTAATAATTCTTTTAATGCATTTTTTAAATCATATATATTTCTAGGACTCATAAAAATTATAACAGCATTTTTATGTTTTAATAATTTTTGTGGTTCATTTATATGGATTAAGTTTCCATTATTAAGTTTATTTAATATTATATTTTCATCTACTCCTGGATAATCTTCATATTTATCTTCACGGTCTAGTGTTACTGGTAAAACATATTGAGTATCTGCTAGATTTAAGCTTTCAGCAAAATCTTCTCCAAAATCTTGAACTCTAGCAAGTGTATGTGGTTGAAGTACAGCAACTATTTCTTTTTCTGGATATTTTTGCTTTGCTGCTCTTATTGTTGAACGAACTTCAGTTGGATGATGTGCATAATCATCTACTAATACTACATCACCTATAACTTCTTCATTAAATCTACGTTCTGCTCCTTTAAATGTTTTTAAAGCTTTAGCAACTTCTTTTGCTTCTAATCTTTCATAAGCACATATGGCAATAACAGCTAAACTATTAAGTAACATGTGTTTACCATAGAATGGAAGATCAAAGTGTCCATAATAATTATCTTCTATTATTACATCAAAACTAATTCCTTTTTCGGTATATTCAACATCTTTAGCTAGAATGTCATTATCATCATCTAATCCATAAAAGAAGATTGGTTTTGTTGTTTCAAGTGAATGTGTATATGGATCATCTCCACAAGCAATAACCATTTTTTCAGCTTTATTGGCATATTCCATATAAGCTAAACGAACATCATCAATATCTTTATAGTAATCTGTGTGATCTAAATCAATATTAGTAATAATCGCATATGTTGGTGTATAAGCTAAGAAATGTCTTTTATATTCACAAGCTTCTAAAGCAAAATATTTATTTTCTTTTGAAGCATAACCATTCCCATCACCTATTAAATAATTACATCCACAAATTTCTGTTAAAACATGAGCAAGTAATGAAGTTGTAGTAGTTTTTCCATGACATCCAGCAACAGTAATTGTTTCAAACATTCTAGTTAGTTTTCCAACCATTTCTTCATAGTGATATATACGACAACCTAATTCTGTTGCTTTTTTTACTTCAACATTATTATCTTCATTAAATGCATTACCTTGAATAATAAACATATCTTCAGTAATATTATTCTCATCAAATGGTAATATATTAATACCTGCTTCTCTTAATTTATCTTCAGTAAATAAATGTGTTTCTTTATCACTTCCTTGTACTTCATAACCTAAACTATGCATAACAAGCGCTAGTGAACTCATACCAGTCCCTTTTATTCCTATAAAATGATACATAATTATTCTTCCTCTCTAAATATTTAAAAACTCTATTATAAATGGTCCTAAAATCATTAATAATATAAGTGGTACAACAAATAAAACTGAAATAATACTTATTTTATTTGGTATTTTATTTATTTCCCCTTTTATTTCTAATATTTGTTTTTCTCTTAAGAAATCAATTTGATTATACATTGTTTCTAATATACTATTACCAAACACACTAGTTTGGGTAATATTTAGAATAATGTTATTGACAGTTTCTGAAGGTATACGTTTCTTCATATCTTCTAATGCTTCTAATAATGTTTTACCAAACTTAACATCTACTAAAGCTTGTTTAAATTCTTTTGAAAGCTCTGAATCAACATTCATAACTGTTGCTTCAATAGAACTTTCAAGATTTCTTCCTGACTCTAGTGTTAATGTAAGTATTTCAAAGAAATATAAAGCTTCACGATCTAACTTTCTTATACGTTCATTTTTTGGTTTAGTAATAAATACATAATAGAATGCATAATAATATAAAACCATAGCTAGAGGTGCAGTAATATAACCTAAATTAGTGTTATATAAAACTAAGAAGAATACGATAATAGTTGTAAGATAACGATAGTTATAAAATGTTATCGCATCCATCTTGTTTTTATCACCTAACATATCTAATTGATCTTGTACTTTTTTTATACGACGGTAACGATAGATTTTTCTAATAATATTATTCCCCATTATATCACATCCTTACCTTCATTATTTTTCGTACAAAATAGATATATACAACATACATTAAAACCATAATAAATGATAATATTAAACCAATTTTTGTTGTATATAATGGTACAAAATAATCTGGATTAATAAAGCTTACAAAAACCATAAATAAGATTGGTACTAAGAATAAAGCCATAACAATAATCTTAGATCCTCCAGTTAAAGAATTAAGTTCTAATTTTAACTTTTTCTTATTAAATAAAGATTTTTCAATTGATGAGAATACTTTAATAATATTACCACCAGTTTTATTTAATATTGTAAGTGAAGCAGTTAAATAAGTAATTTCTTCTAACTGAATTCTTTCAGCAAATCTTTTAAATACTACATCTATAGAAAGCCCAAAAGATATTTCTAAATACATCTTTCTAAACTCTTCTTTAATTGGTCCATCTAGCTCATGAGATACTAACTCAATTGCTTGCGTAATACTACGTCCTGATTTAAAAGCATTATTCATAACAATAATTGCTTGTAATAAATCATTTTCTAAAGTATCACGATAAATTTTATAACGATATTTATAAATTAAATCTGGAGCTATAAAACCAATAAAGAAAGGTATTAACATTTCAACAAAACTTAATACTTCATACTGAATTGTTTTTGAAAATATACCAATACCTAAGAATATTATACCAACAATTACCTTAGTTGCAACAATATCTATACTTCTTTTGTATTTTTTATTAACAATCCCTAAATATTTTTCATATCTATTTGCATATTTACTAATAAAAACTGATTTTAATAGTAAATCCCCTATTTTCTTATTTAATCTATCATAATAGTGTTCCATATTATCTAAAACTGATAAACTATTATCATTTAATGGTTCTATACCATAACGACTAATACGTTTTTCTAACTTAACACTACGACGATAAAATAAGATACTAAATAATATTCCTAAAAGAATTATAAATATACCAATTTGGGTTGCAAATAAAACATTTTGATTATTTTCTAGTACTTGAACATGAACTGTTTTAGTAACTGTATTACCAGCACTATCACTTACTGTATAAACTAAATCTTTAATACCTAAAGTTGTAAAATCAAGTTCATCATAATTAGTAACAACACTTTTTATTAAATCTCCATCTTGTTTATCATGTGCTTTAATACCTTCTAATGGTTTTAAAGTTGAGCCCTGTTCCATTCTAATTAATGATTCTCCTACTTCTAAAGTAGGTGCTTCTTTATCAATTACATATTCTCCTGATAAAATTTCTTTAGAAGCAATGTGATTATATACTACAACTCTAATTTGATATGTAGCAGTCTCAGTCATTGTAATAGTAACTGGTCTATTACTATTTACTAAAATTGGATCTTGTTCTTTACCATTTTTTATTAGTTGATATTGATATTTTACTATATCACTACTAGGAGTAAATATGACATTAATATTATTATTAGTTGGTGTACTCGTACTAAATAAATCAAAACCACTTTCATTAGTCATATAATCCCCTCCTATTCAAATATATCTTTTAAAGTATCAATCCCTCTTGATTTAATTTGTTCATAAACTTTTGGTGTATATTTATGTAATACAAATTCTCCTATTACTTCACCATTATCAGTAATTCCTTTTTGTTTAAAAGCAAATATTTCTTTTAACTTAATTGTATCTTTATCAAAACCTACAACTTCACAAATACTTGTTACTTTACGCTTTCCATCAGCAAGTCTTTCAACATTTACAACTAAATGAATAGCTTTTTCAATATATTCACGAATTGCAGGAATTGGTATTTCCATACCTGCCATAAGAATCATTGTTTCAAGTCTATTTAAAGCATCAACTGGTGAATTCGCATGCATTGTTGTTAAACTACCAGTATGTCCTGTATTCATTGCTTGTAACATATCAAAAGCTTCTTTACCACGAACTTCTCCAACAATAATACGATCAGGACGCATACGAAGTGAGTTAATAACTAAATCGCGAATAGTAATTTCCCCAGTACCTTCATAATTAACTAAACGTGTTTCCAAAGAAATAACGTGTTTTTGTTTTAAACGAAGTTCTGCTGCATCTTCAATCGTAATAATACGTTCATCATTATGAATAAATGCACTTAAAACATTAAGTAAAGTTGTTTTACCACTACCAGTACCACCACATATAATAATGTTTAATTTAGCTTGTACACAAGCTTCTAAAAATCTTGCCATATATGGTGTAAGAGTACCAGTTCTAAGAAAATCATCTATAGTTGCAAGTTCATCTTTAAACTTACGAATAGTAAGTACTGGTCCCTTTAAAGATAAAGGTCTAATAACCGCATTTAAACGAGAACCATCTTTTAAATGGGCATCCACCATAGGATTAGCTGTATCAATAGTTCTTCCTAATGGTTGAATCATTCTTTGAATAGTTCTAATAATGTGATCTTCATTAATAAATGAAACACTTTCATCTTTAATAACATGACCATCTACTTCAATATAAACTTCATTAATTCCATTAACCATTATTTCTGTTACATTCTTATCACTAAGTAAATCAGTAATAGGTCCATAACCATTAATTTCATTATCAATTAAATTATATATATAACTACGTTCAATATTAGATAAATCATAACCCTCTAAAGTTTTATCAATTTGTTCATGAATAAAATCATCCATACTCCCATGATGTAATACATTATTATCAATTAAATTTTGAATAATTTTATTTCTAAGTTCATCAAGTAACTCTTTATTTTCAAAAGCATCATAATCATTAACAAAAATTTCTTGGGAAGTATTTTCTTTTTCAACATCAAATTCTTCTAAAAAATTACGCATTCTTTCACCTACTTTTTATTCTCTAAAACATTATCTTCTAATAAAGACTTAGCTAAATCATTAAATACTTCAATTGCTTTTTTATTAACAACTCTAACTTTAGAATCCATAGTTACAATCTTACCATCTATAATGTATTTGTGATAATTCTTAATATAAAAGCTACTAGGAATTACAAAATCAATCTCATTTTTAATAATATTTCTAATATCATACTTAGTAAATATTTTATTATTATGATTAATAGATTCATTTAACACTACTTTATAATTAGTTTTACCCATATCTTTTAATATTGAAATCATAGACTTCATATTCTTTAAATCATATGGATCATTACTCATTAAATATATAATCCAATCACTATTATCCATACAAGTTAAAGTATATTTACTCATATGATGAATGGTATCTAAAATTATTACATCATATACAGAATTTACTTTACCAAGAATTAATTTTAAATAACGACTTGATATTTTATTTTCTAATCTTGGATCTTTAGGAGCAGCCAAAATACTAATATTATCACTATATTTAATTAAATAATCTTCAATATTAGAAAAACGATTATTATTAATATCTTCAGCTAAATAAAATAAATCTTTTTTTACATCTAGATTAAGTGATAAAGCAATCGTACTACTAGATAAATCCATATCTATTACTAATACTTTCTTATCCATACCAGCATAAATACCAGCTAAATTTAAAACAGTACTAGTTTTACCTACACCACCCTTAACAGATGTAACTGTAATAACTTTTGCTCTTTTAATTGCCATAACCATTCTCCTTTATAATCTTTATTTTATCATTCTCTTTATAACCATAATAACTCTTACTAATAGTATAATTTTTATTCTTAATTAAACTATTAAATATACTTTTTTTATAAACACTAACACTTACTTTTATATTATCAGTTCCAACTATAATATTAACATCTTTAATATCACTTAAGTTATTTTTTATATAATCATTTACTCTACTATCACTAATTTCAGAACTTTTTAATTCATAAGTAATAGCCTCTTTAATAACATGTTCTACTTTACGAACACTCACTTTCATTAATCCCATATCAACAACAAAAACAAGTATTATTAATAATAAAGGTAATATAAGTAGAAAACTTACTAATACTTGGCCATTACGATTCATGATAAATCACTCGTTTCGTTTCTATTTTATAAGGACTATTTAGTACTTTATTTAAGAGTGGAGTATTAATTTTAAAGTTCTCACTAACAACAATAGTTGTATTACCATCACCATATAAAAAGTTTAAACCTAAACCATTTTTTAATGCATAATCATTCATTTCATCAGTTTTATCATCTTGATATAAAGATACTAATACATCTAAATCTTCTTCTAAACTATATTTTTTATATATTATATTACCAAAGTCAACCATTCCTAAAATAATCAACATTAACACTGGTAATATAATAATAAATTCTACTAAAGCCTGACCCTTATTATTCATATTATCACACTCTCATATCATATAAAATTATATCACAAAA
>CALVVE010000054.1 GCA_944363775.1 uncultured Bacilli bacterium
TACGATATAAAAATTATATTACTTGCAATTATATTAGAGATTATTATTATTAAAATAGAAGAAAGAATATCAGATAGTGTACTATAATAACTATATTTTAAAATGAAAAATAGTTCAATTAAAAAATATATAGTTAAAGTAATAATAATAGAAACTATATTTGTAGGAATAATATACGAATAAATTATTTTTATTTTAGATATAGGAGTCACTAAGAAATCTTTTAAAATACCACTACATTTATCTTTTACAAATAAAAGTATAATTGGTATAACACTAGTTGCTCCAATAACAATTAATAAACCAGATGTCATTAATTTATCAACAAATAAATTATTATAATTACTTACAAAACCATATTCACTAATCGCTTTTATTGTAAAATCACGAATAAATAAAAAATATAAAGATAATATTACCAAAGAAGATAAAAAACTTAATAATATTGAAGCAGGATTTTTAATAAATAATAATAAATGTCTATATATTAATGTACGCATTATTTAATTTTAAGAAAATATCTTCTAAACTACTATTATCTAATTTAAATGTATTAATCCTACTTGTATCTAAACTAATTAAATAGTTTATTGCATCTTTAATATTATTAACTTCTACTTTCTTATAATTATTACTAAATTCAACAACCAAACTCTTATTACTATATTTACTTATAAGTTCATTATAAGATCCTTTATATATAATTTTGCCACTTTTTAATATAACTAAATAATTCGCAATCTCACATTCTTCAATATAATGTGAAGTAAATAATATAGTTAGATTTTTTTCTCTATTTAATTTTTTTAAAACATTCCAAACCATCTTACGCGTTACTATATCTAAAGCAGTTGTTGGTTCATCAAGTATTATTAATTTAGGATTAATTATTAAAGCTCTAACAATAACACCTATTCTTTTTTGACCACCAGAACAATATTTAAATTTTTTATATAAAAAATCATCCATTCCAAATAATTTATTATATTCATCAATTCTTTTCTTAATTTCATCTTTTCCTATTTTATATAATCTAGCTCTAATAAAAATATTATCATAAACACTTAATTCTTCATCAAAAGTATTTTCTTGAAATACAATACCAACTAATTTTTTATCAAAGTTAAAGTTAAGACTACCACTATCACTTTTTAATAAACCCATTATTATATTAAGTAAAGTTGTTTTTCCTGCTCCATTTAAACCAAGTAATGCGACAATATTATTTTTAGGAATATTAAAATTAATATTATTTAAAACGTCTTTATTTTTATACTTCTTATTAACATTTTTTATTTCTAACATAAATTCACCTATTTAACTATATTCAAATAATCTTCTGTTTTTTCAGGATGTGTGATAAAATGTAGTTATGCCGATGTAGTTTAGTGGTAAAACAGATGCATGGTAAGCATCAGCGGACAGTTCAATTCTGTCCTTCGGCACCATATTATTTTATATTTTGAATTTATAATATTAACACAAGACAACTTGTAAAAAAAAGATTGTATCTTATCAAAGAAACAATCTTTTTTAATAATTATTTATCATTGGATAAGCTTGTTCTTTAAATAAATCTTCAATTAAATCAGCAAACATATCCATTGTTTCATCTTCTCTTTCAATATCAAGAGCAGATTCTAATAAAAATTCATAAATAATTTGATTTAAATATTTTAAATCTACTTTTTTACTAGCTAACATTAATTTTTTTCTTATTTGATAATCATTAGTTATATAAGAAAAATTTTCTTTTTTTATTAATTCAATAGCTTCAATTATTTTTTTATGGGCTATTTTTTTATCAATATTTTGTAAATGTTTTTCATAAGTTAAAATTAAACCTTGAATTAAATCATCCATAAATTCATCAACATCAGTTTTCTTAGTTTCTTCTTTAATTAATCCTAAATTATATGCTTCTTTTTTAACATAATCTTCAGGACTTATTTCTCCTAATATATAATTTAAAACATTATGATCAACAGTTTCAATTAATTGATTTCTAATTTCTTCTTTTTTAGTAAAACCACATGGATTACCATTAACATATAATTTTAATGCATTCATTGTATTATGTAATCCAACTATTTTTATATTTTTTTCAATACAAGTACTTAAATTATAAATTGTTTGATGATATAAATTTTCTTTTTTACGATAAAAATTTCTTATTTCAATAACATCATTTAATTTATTGTACTTTTTATATATATCAATTAAATCTTTAGTAAAATCATTTTTACCAAGTAACACATTCATTATAATTTCTGTAATATATTTATAATCATATATTTTTTTATAATACTCTTCTTCATTATCAAAATCATATTCAATATTTTGAATATATGCAGTTATTGCTAGATCATATCCTTCAATAAACGTTTTCTTATATATTTTATTTAAATAATTATAAAAACCAAAAATAGATGCTTTTTCAACCTCTTCTTTTATATAATTTACAATATAATTAGCAAGTACTGTATTATAAGAAAGATGTCCTTCTTTAGTAATTGCAAATATTTTATTATGCATCATAAAAGGGTTAAATTTAATTAAACCAGATTTAAATAATGAATCCTCATTAATAAAGTTTTCTATTTTTTTTACACTGTCTAAATTTTTCACTTTAATTTTTATTCCATCATTAGTTATAGTTTTATTTATAAATAATTCATGATAAATATTATTTTTATTTAAAAATTTTACTAATTTTTGAACACATTGATTGAAATGACTACTATGAAGTGGTAAATAGATTGTTAAATATTTTTCACAATTAATTTTATTATTAGTATCAATATTACGAAGTATAAAATGTGAAGTATTTTTTTTATCAGCTAAAACATTAATATTTTTAAATTTTTTAAATGTAGCAATCCAAATTGGATACCATTGTTTAGTTTTAACATTTATTTCATTAGCATATACACCCATTAAAGATAATTTTTGATATACTAAAGAACCATTAAATTTAGTAATATCTTTATTCTTTAATTCTTGCATTTCTTGTAAGAAATGTTCCATTTCTAATTGTTCTTCAAGCATATACTTCACCACCATATACTCCTACTATTATAATTTTACCATATATAGCAAAAAAAGAAAAGCCTATTTGCTTTTCGTTACTTCTTTTTCTAAATTTGTTCCCATCACTATATTAGCAAAAGTAGTTTTTAACTCATTTAAATCAGCAACATCATATCTAAATCCATCTAAATATAATTTAATAGCTCCATAAAATTCATTAGCATTCATATTTTCTAAGATATCATGAACATTTTTTCTTTGATCATTATCACGTGTAATACAACTATAATCATGACTAGCTAATTTATCAATTGAATTATAAATATGAGTATATACTTGTTCTTCAGTTAATTCTGGATGAGATTCACTTAATTTTTTTGCAGTTTGTTTTAAAGCAGACATTACTCCTACTACTTTATTATTAGTACCATTATTTAATTTCTTATTTAATACAGATTCATTATTAAGATTAACAAATTGTATAACAAAAGCATCCACTGACATTCCCATTATCTTAGTAATTTTATTATTAGGTACTTTTAAAATACTTTCTCTAGTTCCTTCACTTCTTGTAAAACCATTAGGATTATTTGCTTCAATATATTGTTTTAAAGCATTTACAGTTTGATCCTTTCCCATTAACTTAACATTATTAGAAACTGCAGTTGCTAAATAATTAAATAAATCTGCTTCATATTTTTCATTCATATATATCACCTATTATAAGTATAACATAAATTTTTTCAACATAAAGATTTTTTACACAAATAAAAAGAAAGTTTACACTTCCTTTTCATAATCACAACTACTACATTTTATTTTATCTTTTTTCTCTACTAACATATTTCCACATTCTGGACATTTTTCTCCAGTTGGTTTATCCCAATAAGCTGTTTTACATTTTGGAAAATTATTACATCCATAAAATAATTTACCACGTTTAGTTTTACGTTTAACAATTTTTCCTTCACAATTAGGACAATTGCAGACTTCAACTACTTCTTTCTTTTCAGCTTTAATGTATTTACATTCTGGATAATTACTACATGCGGTAAATTCACCATAACGTCCTCTACGTTTTACTAAATCACTTCCACATTCTGGACACTTTTCACCTGTTTTTTCTGGTTCTTTCTTTTCCATTTCTGTAAAAGCTTTTTCAACAGCAGGTTCAAATTCATCAAAGAATTTTTCAATAACTTCATACCAAACTTCTTTACCTTCGCTTATTTTATCTAAATCTTCTTCCATATTAGCAGTATATTTAACGTTAATTAAATGACTAAAGAATTGTTGTAATTTATCAGTTACTTCAATACCAGTAGTAGTTGGTTTAAATTTCTTTTCTTCCATTTCAACATAACCACGTGATTTTATATTATCAATAGTTTTCGCATACGTACTAGGTCTACCTATTCCAAGCTCTTCCATTTCTTTTATTAATTTAGCTTCGGTATAACGAGCTGGTGGTGTTGTAAAGTGTTGTTCATTATCAATACTATTTGAAACAATTACATCACTTTTATATGTTTCAAACGCAGGTAATGTAGTTTCTTTAGTATCTTCATAATCACTATATACTTTTAAATAACCATCAAAAATAATAACTTGACCATTTGTTTTAAATTGATAATTATTATTATCTAAAGTAACACTAGTATTATCAGTTTTAGCATCAGCCATTAAAGATGCAAGTGCACGGTAGTAAATCATACGATATAATTTAAATTCATCATTAGTTAAATATGGTTTTACACTTTCAGGAGTACGATTAATACTTGTTGGACGAATAGCTTCATGTGCATCTTGAACATTTTCTGTTTTCTTAGCTTGTTTTACATGACCAACATAATCTTTTCCATATTTAGCATTTATAAAACCATAAGTATTTTTAACAAATTCATCACTTAAACGAATTGAATCTGTACGCATATAAGTAATAAGACCAACTGCCTCATCAGCAAGTTCAATACCTTCGTAAAGTTTTTGAGCAATACTCATTGTTTTCTTCGCATTCATATTAAGTTTATTAGAAGCAAGTTGTTGTAAAGTACTTGTTGTAAATGGAGCTTTTGATTTTTTGTTTTTAGTTTTTTTAGAAACATCAACAATTTTAAAAGCATTTCCAAGTTTAGACATTACTTCATTTACTTCAACTTCATTATGAATTTCTAATTTTTTATTATTAAAAGTTTGTAAATCCGCATCAAAATCTTTAAAGTGAGCAGTTACTGTCCAATATTCTTCTGGATTAAAAGCTTCTATCTCACGTTCTCTATCAACTATTAATTTTAAAGCAACACTTTGTACTCTTCCCGCACTCTTTCCATCTGTTTTAGATTGAATTAATTTACTTAAACGAAAACCAATAATACGATCTAATATTCTTCTAGCTTCTTGTGAATTTACTAAGTCATCATCAATCTTACGTGCATGATTAAATGATTCTTTTACCGCATTCTTTGTAATTTCATTAAAAACAATACGTTCGTAATTATCTTCGTTTAAACCTAAAACATCATAAAGATGCCATGAGATTGCTTCCCCTTCACGGTCGGGGTCGGTTGCAAGATAAACAAAAGAAGAATTTTTTACATCTTTTTTTAATTCATCAATTACTTTTTTCTTTCCTTTAATAGTTGTATATTTAGGTTTAAAATGATTTTCAATATCTACTCCAAGACCAAATTTACCACTAGTTGATAAATCACGTACATGTCCCTTAGAAGATACAACTTTGTAATCTTTTCCTAAATATTTTTCAATTGTTTTACTTTTTGATGGAGATTCCACAATAACTAATTTTTTTGTCATAATCCACGTCCTTTGTATCAATAAAAGTTATACACGATTTTTTTACCGTTGTCAATAACCCTCTATAATTATATACTACAAAACTTTTTATTTTCCTTCTTACTTGTCAAAAAAAATAATTTATCATATAATATTTATAACTAACACTCTAGAAAGGAGTTTTTGAGGTTAGTAGCGCCAGATCCTATGGGATGACGAGGTAAGTAGTTATCGAAAATTCGGCGGATTCTACTTCGGTTAATGGAATCGTTAGATATATGACAAAAAATAAAATCAACATTATAACAAAACATATATCACCATTATATAAAGGAGAATTTTATGTGTGGAATTGTTGGATATGTAGGAAAGCGTAAAGCCCTACCTATTCTTTTAAATAGTTTAAAAGCTTTAGAATACCGTGGATATGATTCAAGTGGTATTGCTTATATAAAAGATAATAAGATTAATATTATTAAAAAAGAAGGAAAAATAAAAAATTTAGAAAAATTTTTAAATATAGATGAGGATACTTTTATAGGTATTGGTCATACAAGATGGGCAACTCATGGAGCACCTAATGAGACTAATGCTCATCCTCATAGAGTTGGAAAAATTACTTTAGTTCATAATGGAATTATTGAAAATTATGAAGAACTTAGAAGTAAATTAAAAAAAGATGGATATGAGTTTGTTAGTGAGACAGATACAGAAGTTGTAAGTGCGCAAGTAGATAGTATCTATAAAAAGAATAAAGATATGATTAAAACTTTAGATGAAGTTAAAGATATATTAGAAGGAACATATGCCTTAGGTATTATATGTGATGATGAACCAAATAATATTTATGCGATTCGTAAAGATAGTCCATTAATTATTGGAAAGAAAGATGATGAATATTTTATCGCATCAGATGTTCCAGCTATTTTAACTTATACTAAAGATTATTATTTACTTGAGAAAGATGAAGTTGCCGTTTTAAATAATAAAGTTACTTTCTATTTAAATAATAAAGAAATAAAAAAAGAATTAAAAAGTTTTGAAGGTGATGCATCAAGTGTTTCTAAATGTGGATATGAACATTTTATGATGAAAGAAATGATGGAAGAACCTGATGTTTTACATAAAACAGTTGAGAAAATGAAACAAGAAAAATTCTCATTAAAAAAATATAAAAGTATTGATATTGTTGCATGTGGTAGTGCTTATCATACTGGTTTAGTTGGTAAATA
>CALVVE010000055.1 GCA_944363775.1 uncultured Bacilli bacterium
TTGCATTGTATCCCATCCGTTTTGCATAGCAGTTGCTAGTGCTGTTTCATATTCATTTCCAGTTACTGCTCCTATATTATATGGATTATAATATGTTTTTCCATCTGGTCCTTTCATTCCTGTTCCAATTTCTGAACCTTGTGTTCCTTGTTCTTGGAATAATCTAGCTAGTACAAAATATGGATTTACTCCTTGGCTTTTACAAGCATTATTTATATCATTTTCAAATCCTTGTAAAAATGTTCCTGATGTTTCATTTGTTATTCCTTGTAAAGTTACAGAATTAGATGAGTAACTATTTACATCTAAGAATTGGAATACATCTACATCATTTAAGAAATTTCTAATATCCATAAAATCACCACATAGTTGTCTATTATAAACTAATAAACAAAATAAATCAATTACTTTTTTTATAGATTAAAACATATAACATTTTTACAAAACAACATAAATTAAAATAGAAACATTACTACTACCCCTTAGTAATGTTTCATTTTTGTCTTTATAACATATAATATCATAGGTGATTGTATGTTTAATGGAATGGGACCAAATTGGTGTGGTCGTGGAAAATGGATAATTTGTACGGGTATATTTTTTATATTAATGTTTTATCAATTAATTTTAACTTTATTTATTTTTACAAGATTTAATTTATTTTTATTTATGTTCTTTCTATTCTTATTGTTTTTTGGTTTCTTTAGATTGATATGGTGAAATGAGATTACTAGCTTTAATTAATTCATCAATATGATTACTTATAAATTCACAACACTTAAATTCAGAATCATTAAACTCTATTTTAACAGGCATAGAAATTAATATAAAAAGTAGTAACCTCTCTTCTTCTTGTAAGGGATAATTATGTTCATATTGTTTTAATAATTCACTAAAATCAAAATCTAAATAATGAACTTTATATAATTTATAAAAATCAAATATAGGTATTCCAATCTTAGCTTTATCCCAGTTAATAAAATAACTTTTTTCATTTCTTAAAATATGACTAAGTTTTAAATTATTGTGTAAAACAACTACCCGTTGTTTTCTTTTTTCTTTAACTAAGTTATACCATCTTTCAATATTTACTTCACAAAAATATAGTGATCTAAAAATAATCGAAATATTTCTAGCTAGTAAATATTCTTTAGGTGACATAATAACACTAGACTCAACAATACTAATTAAGTCATTATAATAACTAGTTAAATAAACAACATTATTTTTTAAATTTTCATATATTTCTTTATAATCATCTAAATCAACTTCTTTATAATGTGTTGTTTTTAAATGAAGTAAACTCATTAAATTAATTAAATCTAAAATTTTTTGTTCTTTAGGAATTTTATTCTCACTTATATATTCTCTAACAATAACATCATCATTAGAAATACTTAATTCTTTAGGATAATAATTAAAACTTCGTGATTTTAAATAATCATAAATATCATTATTATCTAATCTTTCTCTAACTTTTAAACAATAAGCATTATCTTCTGTATAAATAATAGTTCTTTTACCACGTTTTTCTATCTTAATTGGTTTTATATCATTATCTTTACAGAACTTCCTTATTATTTTATTCACTTGGTATAATTAATTTATCCCCTATTTTTAATTCATTTAAATTATTATATTCTTCTAAACACTCACGACTTACATTATATTTAGCCATAACTGTTTCAATATTATCTTCTTCTCTTAAAATATATATTTTATATGTAGTAAAGTCACTATTATCAGTTACTTCTACTTTAACTTCTTTACTAGTTTCATTTATATCAATTTTTTCTACTTTCTCTTCTTTTACTTCAACATTTCTTTCTTCTTCTACATTTAATTCTACTGGTTCTTTTCTAACATCTTCTAAAGTAATCACTTCTTTTTCCACCTCTTTTTCTTCTAGTTTATCAATAGATACTTCAATATTAACAGATAAAACATTATTATCTATAATTTCATAATAAAAATCATAAATATCAATATCAGCATTATCAGCAATAAAACGTTCATCTAAATGAATATCAAATGGTATATCATAAGAAAAAATTTCCGTATCCGTACTAGCATCAGTCATTAAATATTCTCCGTTAAGGTGAAATTCACCAGTAATAAGATTATCTTTGTCTAAATGTAGAGAGTGTTCTAGTGAAATACTAGTTATTTCCGCTACATTAGTTTTA
The DNA here is from genome assembly GCA_944363775.1 of uncultured Bacilli bacterium. Classification (GTDB taxonomy): domain Bacteria; phylum Bacillota_I; class Bacilli_A; order RF39; family UBA660; genus Pelethosoma. Next base: position 2,187 of record CALVVE010000055.1, read on the forward strand.
AATATTATATCTTTTTTAAAAGGTACAATCTTTTTCATTTCATTCCTCCATTTCAATTTAGTATATGAAAAAAAAGATAAAATTATTTATCTTTTTTAAGAATTTTTGGTTTATCATAATTTTTTATATAATTAGATATTTTTAAAATAACTTCTTTAAATTGCTCTTCACTTTGATAAATATGACTACCATCATTTACAATATTATTATAATTAAAATTTTCAGCACGTCTTTTCATTAAATTTACCAACATAGCTTTTTGTTCATTAGTTAATGAATCTATACAACAATTAATAATACTTATTATGCCATATTCAATACCAGATGAATTCAATAATATATACTCATCAGCAGCAGCTAAATCATCTTTTTGTAAATATTTTATAATAAAATATTCTATTGCCCATAATTCTACCAATGTCCAAAAATCAGCTGTATAAAAACATTGTTCCCTACTATTTAAAATCACAGCTTGCGAAATACAATCTTTTAAAAATTCAGAAAAAGTTTCCATATCATCATTACTATAAGCTTCACCCATTATTTTTACATTATATATTTTTTCATTTAATACCCCAATAAGATCATCACATTTATAAAACATTTTACAGAATACTTCTTTATTTGGATATTTATGTTCAAAACGATAATAATTTACCCAATCATATAATAAATTAAAAATATCTAAAGATAATGAATAAACATATAAATCATTTGTTAAAATATTATTAATTTTTTCTAATAAAAATTCTATTTCATCTTCACTATAATAGTCACTTAAATTAGACACACTAACATTAGCTTTTAATAAACGAAGAACTTCTAACATTTCCATATGTTCGTTTAAAGTTTCTTTTTTCATTTACTTCACCACTTTCAAAAAGAAAATTAAAAATATCTATATAATTTGTTACAGGTACATATTTAATTTTACTAGTAACTTCTTTAGGAATATCATCTATATCTTTTAAATTATCTTTTGGTATAAAAATAGTTTTAATAAAATTTCTTCTAGCTCCAATACTCTTTTCTTTTAAACCACCAATAGCAAGTACTTTACCACGTAAAGTAATCTCACCCGTTAAAGCAATTTTAGATGAAATTCGAATATTTAATAAAGAACTAATTAAAGCTGTAACAATGGCAATACCAGCCGATGGGCCATCTTTAGGAACAGCCCCTTCAGGTACATGTATATGGATATCATTATTCTTAAACATTTTAAAATCAATTCCAAACTTTTCATAATTAGCTTTAACATAACTATAAGCAATTTTACAACTTTCTTTCATAACATCACCAAGTGAACCAGTTAAAACTAAATTACCTGTACCAGGATAATGCGTTACTTCAATAGGTAGTGTATCTCCACCATATCTTGTATAAGCAAGACCATTAATAACACCACTTTCATGAATTCCCTGAGTAATAAATTCAAACTTTCTCTTACCTAAATATTTTACCACATCATTCTTTCTTATAACAAGATTATTAATATCTTTATGTTCAACTAATTCTTCAGTTACTAACTTACGAAGTACTTTAGCAATCATTCGTTCAAGTTCACGAACACCAGCTTCTTTAGTATAATAATTTACTATTTCTAAAATAGCTTCTTTAGTAAATCTAATATTTTCTTTTATTCCATGATTTTCTAATTCTCTAGGAATTAAATAATTTTCCGTTAAATCAACTTTTTCATATTCTGTATAACCACTAAGTTCAATAACTTCCAAACGATCTTTTAAAGCTTCTGGAATATCTTCTATATAATTAGCAGTTAAAATAAATAAAACATTACTAAGATCAAATTCTTCTTCAATATAACGATCAGAAAAATAAGCATTTTGTTCGGGATCTAAAACTTCTAGTAAAGCACTAGCAGGATCTCCATTATAACTCTTAGTCATTTTATCAATCTCATCAATTAATAAAACCGGATTAGCAACTTTAGCTTTAATTAATGAAGTTATAACTCGTCCTGGACTAGCCCCAACATAAGTTTTACGATGTCCCATAATCTCTGCTTCATCATCCATTCCACCGACACTAAATTTAACAAATTTACGACCAATAGAATTAGCAATAGACTTAGCAAGAGATGTTTTACCAACACCAGGTGGACCAACTAAACATAATATTGGACCTTTTATTGTATTAGTCTTTTCTTTAACAGCTAAATACTCAATAATACGATTCTTTATTTCTTCAAGACCATAATGACTAACATCTAACTTTTCTTTAACTAAACTTAAATCATGAATCTCACTACTATATTTATTCCAAGGTAAACTAAGTAAATAATCAATATAATTTTTAATAACATTAACTTCTTGAGACATAGGAGGTAAAGATTCATAACGTTTCTTTTCTTTCTCTAATCTTTTTTTTATATTAATAGGAGCATCTAACTCATTAATTTTCAAACTTAATTCATCAAGTTCATCCTCTTTAGAATAATTTTCACCAAGTTCTTCTTTAATTAATTGTAATTTTTCTCTTAAAATAAACTCTTTTTGTGATTTATCAATATTTTCTTTAACTTTTCTATCTATTTCTTCCTCAACTTTATAACTTTCAAGTTCTTGATAAATATCATTTAAAATCATTAAAGAACGTTCTTTAGGATTAATCTCTTCAATATACTCAATTAATCTTTCAACCGTAATTGGTAATTCTGGAGCAATAACATCAGTTAAAACATTTAAATCTTTAACATTCTTAATATGATTTAATATACTATTACTCATATATGGAACTAAATTTACATATTTTTCAAGATCGTGATAAAGTTTACGAACTAACATCTTTTCATCTTGTTCATTAACTTTTTCTTCCTCAATCTTAGTAATAATTGATTCTAATATATCATTATTATTAACATTTAAATATTCAAAAACACGAGCCCTACTTTCACCTTTTATAACAACTCTAGTTTTTCCATTAGGAAGTTCAATACGATGTGTTATTTTACTAATAACACCAATTTCTGATAAATCACTATTATTAGTAACTTCTTCTAAATAATTTTTATGACTAGCAACTAAAACATGTTTATCGTGAAATAGTTCGGCTACATCAATTATATTTTTACTTTCATCATTATCAAATTCTAAACGTATTTCATTATTTGGAAGTAAGACAAGCCCACGAAGTAATATTACTGGTAAATTTGTTTTCATGTCCACCTCCTAAAAACTGCTTTTTATTATAAACAAAATAAAAAGAAAAGTCTATGCTTTTCTCTAAGTTTATTAAAAAATATTTTTTTAGTTTTTATTTCAAGATATATGGATCGCCTTCTCTACCACTTCCTGAGACAAATTCTATGTTGGATTTAAGGTAAAGGGTTGGGCGGACATCGTTTTTATCATTTACAGATGCTGTTCGAACATACCCATCTTTGAAAACTATAAACACCAAATCTGAATATCCTAGATAATTACTCATTGTAAGATAATAGTTTAAACTATCATACAACCAATTATTGCTTTTACAATCATTATAACTACTATTATCCCAATTATATAATTCTTTGGCTAAACATGAACTTCTTCCGGTAGTACTTCCTCCACTAGTGGCAAATCCATAATCACTTGGATACATTAATCCTATATATCCAGTCCATTCCGTTGGTCTTCCACTATATACTGTTGTTCCTCGTTCTCTTTCATAAAACATTTGTGTTGTCACATCATTATATGTCTTACTTCCACCAAGCTTCCATGTGATTAATTCAATCATTTGCTTTGCTTTTTCAGTTAATCCATTATTTGAAAAATCACACGGTGTTGTTACCCCATTTTGCCCACTTGGACAATTTCCCGTTGTCCTATTATAATATGGACCATTATTTAATACTTCTTGTAATAAAGAATCACTCCAGTCGTTACTTCCATATGGAGAAATTGACGAACCTATTCCCGTTGGTTTATTATCCCAAGAATAATTTCCTATTGATTCATTTCTTATTAATTTCAATTTTCCATCAAATATTCCTATTATCCTCCATAATTCATCATTAAATTGTACATAATTATCCGGATTTGGTCCTATATAGCGATATTCTCTTGGTGATGTTATTGTTGTTATTTCACCAGTATTGTTGATTGCAACTAATCCATTTCCACCATCTGCTACTGTACTTTCAACTTTATTTGCTAATAAGTATTCTACAGCATTTCCATATGGTTCAGGTTCTGGTTCAGGTATATCTCCTGAAACTTGAGCAAAATTAAGTCTTAATGTTAATTGCTTTGAGGTTTCTGGTATTTCTGTTGCTGACTGGTCATATGTTACTATTACTTTAAATGTTTTGGTATCCCCTACATTTAATCTTGTATATCTTGTTATATCTTTTAATTTAAATTTTATATATGTTGGTGAGGCTGCATTTGCCGCATCTATTCCTTCTATACTTTCTAAGTACGCATCTAAACTTCCTTGATTTTCTACTGTTAATATATATTCTGCTGTACTTCCTGGCTTCTTTAAATCTACACGAAATGTTGCGGTTGTTCCATCAAATGAAACATCTTTCGTTTCTAAACTGTTCATTGTTCCTTCTGTTATATCTGTAAATAGTACTCTAAAGTTACTTGTAATATTAGAAGTACCATTTATTACTAATTTACTACTTAAAGCCGAATATCCTATGATCATTACAAATGATAATATTATTAAAACTGTTAATATTACATTTTTTGTATGTCTTCTTTGATACATAGATATTCCTCCTATCATCAAATTAATTTTAACACAAATTAGTTTGTTTTACAAATAAAAAAACATTCATTTTTTGACATGAATGTTATTTTTGAATGAAAT
>CALVVE010000056.1 GCA_944363775.1 uncultured Bacilli bacterium
GCAATTTTTGGTCTTATTATTATGCTTGTATCAATTATAGGACAAATGATTATGTATTATTAAAAAGATGATTACTAATCTTTTTTTTATAAAACAAATAATTTAGATAAAATTGTTTAAAATATAAATGATATAAGACATATAATTATATTTAAAAATAAGTCGATATTTTTTTAATTTAAATCATCTTTATTCTTTAATAAATCTCTAATTTCTTCTAGTAATAATACTTCATCTTTCTTCTTAATTTCTTGTTTAGTTTCTTCTTTTTCAACTTTCTTTTTAGTTAATTTTGATAATACTTTAATAAAAACAAAAATACATATTGCCACTATTAAAAAATCAACAACACTTTGAATAAAACTACCAACTTTTATTTCAGCATCTTTAATTTTAAAAACAATATTAGTAAAATCAAGTCCTCCCATAAAAATTCCAATTGTTGGCATTAAAACATCATTTACAATTGATGTAACGATTTTACTAAAAGATGTTCCCATTAAAACACCAATCGACATTTCTATAACATTACCACGATTTATAAATTCTTTAAATTCACCAATTTCTTTTTTTATTAGTTTTTCTTTTTTCTTATTTTTTTTCATTTTATCACTTCCAAAAATATTATAACAAATTATGACATTTATTTCTACTATTACAATATTTGGTTAATAATTAATTAATGGAAGTTTGGAATTTTTTTTACAAGATAATTATTTTATTTTAAAACATAATAATAATGTAGTCTGTTGAAAGGAGAATTTGATGTTTTTAAAAAAATTAAAATTTAAAAAAGCAATTCTTTTTCTTCTTCTATTACTTATTATGCCAATAAGTGTATTTGCTTATTCTGACTATTTAATTCCTGGCGGTGAGAATATTGGAATTGAACTTGAAGCAACAGGAATTATGGTTGTTGGAACTTATGAAGTAAATGGTAGTAATCCGGCAACCGAATCTGGAATTATGGTTGGTGATAAAATAACACATATTAATGGTGTAAAAGTAAATAATATTAGTGAGATGATTAATATTATTGATGAGAATAAAAATAATGGTAGTATAGAGATTACTTATGAAAGATCTGACAAAAGTCACAAAACTAATTTAAAATTATATAAAGATGATAATAATGTTTATAAAACTGGACTATATGTAAAAGATAGAATTACAGGAATTGGAACACTTAGTTTTATTGATCCTAAAACTAAAATATATGGTGCATTAGGTCATGAAATAATTGAAAAATCAACTGGTCAAATATTAGAAATAAAAGATGGTAAAATTTTTGAATCAACAGTAACAGATATTAATCCTAGTACTGAAGGGACTCCTGGTGAAAAGAATGCAACATATAATTATGAGAATGTTTTTGGAAATGTTGTAGAAAATACTAATAAAGGAATTTACGGTGTATACTTCTCTACTCTTCCTGATAAAAAAAAATATAAAGTTGTTTCACCATCCGATATAAAACTAGGTGAAGCTGTCATTCGTACGGTTATTTCAGGAAATGAAGTAAAAGAGTATAAAATAAATATTTTGAAATTAACCCATAATAGTAAAACTAAGAATATATTATTTGAAATAACAGATTCTGAATTATTAGAAAAAACTGGTGGGATTGTTGCTGGTATGAGTGGTTCGCCAATATTGCAAGGAGACAACATTATTGGGGCCATCACTCACGTAGTAATTGATAACCCAAAACGAGGATATGGAATTTTTATCACTAATATGTTAGAAGAAGCAGAAAATTAAAAAAAGGATGTTTACGCATCCTTTTCAATTTCAAAATCTTTTATTTCATCATTTTCTGTAACCATTTTACTTATTTGTTCTTCAACATTTTTAAGTTTATCATCACATTCTTTTACTAAAGTCATAGCTCTAGTATATTTAGCAATTGATTCATCAAGATCAATTTCACCATTTTCAAGATCAGAAATAATAGATTCTAATTCTTGCATTTTTTCTTCAAATTTAACTTCTTTAGCCATTTATATTCTCCTTCTTTATTTTTTCAACTTTCGTATAAACAAAACCATCAACAAAGCATAACTTCAAACTATCTTGTTTGATATCAGATACACTTTTAATTACTTTATCATCTTCATAAGCAATATTATATCCTTTACCTAAAATATGCATAGGATTAACTACTTCTAATTTTTCAATATTATGTTTTAATTTAATTTTTTTATCTTGATAAAGCATCCCTGGATTATTTAAAAGATAATTCTTTTTTATATTATTTAACTTTTCTTTAGAATAATTTATTTTAATAATTATTTCTTTATTAATTGTTTCTTTTATTACATCTAAATGATTACGATGTGGTTCTATTAACATCTTTGGATTTTTAAATATATATGAATCAGCGATATGTTTTAAATAAATTCTTTTTAAATTAATTTTTTGTTTAATATTTTCATTTATTTTTTCTTCATATAACATTAATTTTTGTTTTTTACTATCAAAAATCATCATTGGATTTTTTAATATATAAGAATTTTGATAGTTTTTTAATTTTGTTTTTTCTTTTATTAAACGGTTATTAATACTTTCATTTAAACGTATTTTTAACTGATTTAAATTATTTAATAAATCACTAATATTAGGTACGGCCATTTCCGCAGCTCCAGTTGGTGTTGGTGCACGTAAGTCAGCCACAAAGTCAGCAATTGTAAAGTCTACTTCATGTCCAACGGCACTAATGATTGGAATTTGACATTCAAAGATAGCATTAGCAACTACTTCTTCATTAAATGCCCATAAATCTTCAATAGATCCACCACCACGTCCAACAATTAAAACATCTAAATCATAATTACTTGCTTGTTTAATCTTTTTTACAATATCATCTTTCGCATATTCTCCTTGGACTAAACATGGAAATAAATAAGTTTCAGCAAGTGGATAACGTCTTCTAATTGTTGAAATAATATCTTTTATAGCTGCACCAGTACTAGCTGTTATAATACCAATTTTTTCAGGAATTTTAGGAATTGGTTTTTTATATTTTTGATCAAACATTCCTTTTTCAGCTAATTCTTTTTTTAATTTTTCAAAAGCTATATAAAGATTCCCTACTCCATCTTCTAACATTTCATCAACATATATTTGATAACTTCCAGTAGCTTCATAGACACTAACTCTACCAGCAACTAATACTTTAGTTCCATCCATTGGTGTAAATGTTATATTTTTAGCTTTTGAAGCAAACATAATGGCATTTATTTTACTTGTTTCATCTTTAAGCGAAAAGTATAAATGCCCGGTTGTATGAGATTTAAAGTTAGAGATCTCACCTCTTAAAAAAACTGTTCGTAAATTTACATCACTATCAAATTTAGCTTTTAAATACCTAGTTAAAGCACCAATACTTAGATATTTATCGTTATTCATATAATTCTCCAATTTTTTCGTGATATACTTTATCTAAAACACTATTAATCATCTTACGAACATCATCATCACTATAACTTTTAGCAAGTTCAACTGCTTCATTAATACTTACTATTTCTGGAGTATTGGTATATAGTAATTCATAAATACCAATTCTTAGAATTGCTTGATCAGTATTACCTAAACGATCAATTGTCCAATCTTTCATATATTTATTAGCAAGTTCATCAATATCATTTTGATATGTTAATACACCAAAAACAATTTCTTTTACAAATTCATTTTCAATTGGCATTACTTCTTTAATTACCTCTTCAACGTTATATTCCATTTTACTTTTTTTATAAACGTTTATTTGATAAAGAATAGTCATTATTTTTTTTCTTAATTCTGTTCTATTTAATTGTTCCATTTAAATCACCTGTTAACATTATACCAAAAATAAAAAATAATAGTAACTATAATTACTATTATTTAATAAATTTTTCTCCTTTTCCTTGACATATGTATAGAGTTACCCAAATATTTAGATAAGCAAACATAATTAACATTAATGTCCATCCTATAATTGGAAATATTAAACATAATAACCAAGTATATGGAGAAGTATAAACTTCACTACCAGGAATATCTAATTCTTTTGCTCCCATACATAAACTCTCAATTAAAAACACTATAATCATAATAATTCCTGGAAAAAATCCACAAAAGAAACCTAATATCCAATATTTATAATTTGTATACCAAGCATCTTTTTTATATAAATTTAAGATAGTTGATAAAACAACTCCATTTAAACTACTAATAAGTAATAAAAACCATAACCAACAATTTTTTCTTTTTAATAATTCCATAGTCCCTCCTTATTTTTTTATCATTTCTTTTAATTCAAATATTTTATTTAAAGCTGCCATTGGTGTCATTTCAAGTGGATTTAATTCTTTTAAAGCCTCTTCAACTTTAGAATCATTATTCATAAGTTCATCAAGTGGTAAAGCTTCTTGAATTTTAATATCTCTTTTAAATTCTTTATTTTCATAAACTTCTAATATTTTAGAAGCTCTTTTTATTAATGTATCTGGCATATTTGCAAGGCGTGCAACGTGAATACCATAACTTTTATCAACACTACCTTCTTTTATTTTATGTAAGAATATTATATTTCCATTTTCTTCAAGTGCAGAAACATGAATATTTTTAACACCCATTAAAGTTTTTTCTAAATCAGTTAATTCGTGATAGTGGGTTGAAAAGAAAGTTTTGGCTTTTATTTTATCATGAATATACTCAATAATTGCTTGAGCAAGAGCCATACCATCAAATGTTGCTGTACCACGACCAAGTTCATCAAATAAAATTAAACTATTTTCAGTTGCATTACTAATTGCATAATTTGCTTCCATCATTTCAACCATGAATGTTGACTCACCACTAACTAAATCATCACTAGCACCAATACGGGTAAAGATATGATCAAAAATTGGTAAAATTGCTTCTGTTGCTGGTACAAAACATCCAATTTGAGCCATTATAACAGTGATTGCAACTTGACGCATATAAGTTGACTTACCTGCCATATTTGGTCCTGTAATAAGTAAAATATTAGTTTTTTCATCCATAATTATATCATTAGGAACAAAAGCTTCATTAATAACTTTCTCTACTACTGGATGACGATCGTCAATAATTTTTAACTCACGTTTATCACTAATAGTTGGTCTTACATAATTATTTTCTTCAGTAACAGTTGCGAATGATTGTAAAACATCAATTTCACTAATTACTTTAGCAATCTCTTGTAATCTTGGAATATAAGCTTTAATTTGTTCACGAATACCAACAAATAATTCATATTCTAAATCAATTATTTTTTCTTCAGCATTTAATATTAAAGCTTCTTTTTCTTTTAATATTGGACTAATATAACGTTCACAATTACTTAAAGTTTGTTTACGTTCATAACCATATTCATCTTTAACTAAATTAGTTTGTCCTTTAGATACTTCAATATAATAACCAAATACTTTATTATAACCAACTTTTAAATTTTTAATTCCTGTTTTTTCTCTTTCTGTAGCTTCAAATTTAGCAACAAAGTCTTTACCACCTTTACGAAGACTCTTTAATTCATCAAGTTCACTACTATAACCCTCTTTAATTAAATATCCTTCTTTAACACTAATTGGCGGATTTTCATAAATACTTTTATCTAATAAATTATAAAGTTCATCTAAAGTTTCAATATTTTTATAAAAGTTAATACTTTCTAATATTTCTTTAATATTAGGTAAAAATTTTAATGAATTTTTAAGTTGAATTAAATCTCTAGCATTAGCATTACCAAAAGCAATACGACCACTTAAACGTTCTAAATCATAAACTTCAAATAAATAATTTTGTAATTCTTCTTTTTTTATAAATTCATTTAATAAAGTTTCAACCATATCATATCTTTTAGTTATTTCTTCTTTATCAATTAAAGGATTTTCAATAACTTTTTTTAGATATCTTGAACCCATTGCTGTTTTAGTTTTATCAAGTAACCAAATTAAAGAATAATTACGTTGTTTAAGTCTTAATGTTTCAGTAAGCTCCAAATTTCTTTTAGTATGAATATCCATTTTTAAATATTCTTTATTCTCATAAACAACAGCTTTTTGTAAATGTGATAAACTTCTTTTTTGTGTTTCATTTATATATGTAAGTAAGTGTTTTAAAGTAGTAATATAACGCATATCACCAATATCTTCATAGATATATTCATATTCTTTTATATCACTTATATTATCATATGTTGAAACTGTTAATTTAAATTGATTTTTAAGTAAATTTTCAACATTTTTATCTACTTTACTAGTTAAAATAACTTCTTTAAGTCCTAAACTTACAACTTCACTAACTACTTTAGAAATATTATGTTCAAGTAAAAATACTTTAATCTCACCAGTTGAAATATCAGTATAACTTATACCATAAGCATGAGAAAAATCATAAATATTTCCAATATAATTATTTTCTTTCTCATTTAATGAATCAGCATTTATAATTGTTCCTTTTGAAATAATTTGAATAATATCTCGTTTAACTATTCCTTTTGTTGTACGAGGATCTTCTAATTGTTCACAAATACCAATTTTATAACCACGATCAACTAATTTTTCTATATAAATATTAGCTGCGTGATATGGAATACCACACATAGGAATTCTTTCATCTAATCCAGCATTTTTACCTGTTAAAGTAAGTTCTAATTCTCTTGAAACATTTATTGCATCTTCAAAGAACATTTCATAAAAATCGCCTAGCCTAAAAAAGATAATGGTATCTTCATACTTATCTTTTATTTCTAAATATTGTCGCATCATCGGACTTATTTTTTCTCTATCTACTTCACTACGTTTCAAACTACCACTACCTATTC
>CALVVE010000057.1 GCA_944363775.1 uncultured Bacilli bacterium
TGGAGGTGGAATATGTACGTACGTGAATTATCAATGCAAGAGTTTGATATGTTTACTAAAAACTTCCCAGATAGTTCAATTTATCAAACAATTGAATATGGGTATGTTATGGCAAATAATAATTATAACATTCTTGCACTAGGTTTAGTTGATAATAGTAATAAAATTTATGCAGCTACTTTATTATTAGTTGATAAAGGTATGTTTAAATATGCATATGCACCTCGTGGTTTCTTAATTGATTATACTAATTATAATTTACTTGAAACATTTACTAAACTTTTAAAAAAATATTTAAATAAAAAAGATATTATTGCAATTAAATTAAGTCCTAGTATTGTTAGATTTATTTATGAAAGTAAAAATAAATTAACAAATCAAAATTATGATTTAATTATGAATAACTTAAAAAAATTAGGATACTTCCATTTTGGTTATAACCACTTCTTTGAAAGTTTAAGACCAAGATTTATTGCTAAAGTTAATATTGAAAAACCATATTATGAAATATTTAATAATTTAAAAAAAAATTATCGTAATAAAATTAGAAATGCTGCTAGTAAAGGTGTAAAAATATATCGTGGTAATGCGGATAATATTGATTATTTATTTTTAGGAGAAAATAGTAATGTTCAAGATAAAAAATATTATCAAGATTGTTTCTATTTCTTTAAAGATAATATTGAATTATATTATGCTAAATTAGATACTGATGCTTATTTAAGACATATTAAACATAAATATGAATATTATGAACAATTAAGTAATGAAGTTAATCAAAAGATGATTGAAAATCGTGGTAAATCATCAGATAAACTTTTAAGTAAAAAATTAGTTGTTGATCGTAAATTTGATAAATATAAAAAAGATTTAATTAGAGCAACTAGGTTACTTCGTGAACATCCTGAAGGAATAATTGCTAGTGCAGTATTAATGATTAAGTTTAAAGATGAAATATATGTAATTAAAGATTCTTTAAATAAAAGTATTAAAGATACTAATCCTAAACAATTATTAATTTGGAAATTACTTGAAAAATATTCTAAATTAGGATTTAAGAAATTAAATTTAGGTGGTATGACTGAACTTAATTTTCCAAATAATAAATATGAAGGATTAAATAAATCAAAATTAAGTTATAACCCTAGTGTTTATGAATATTTAGGTGATTTAGAATTAGTTATTAATCAAGCAAAATATTTTATGTATAGACAAACAAATAATTTAAAAGATATACTTAAAAAGTAGGTTAAACCCTACTTTTTTTAATAAATCTTTTAATTTTTCAAAGCCGTTATAGGAATAACATATACCCCATCATCTCTTTGATAAGCCACATTAGTCAAACCACATATAACACATAATACTTTAGGTGGTTTTCCTCCTTCTTTTTTTATTTTATTACTAATATTTATTAAATTTTGAGCTGCACTATCAATTTGCTTAGCACCTAATTTTATTTCAAATGCACACCAAGATCCATCTTCAAGTTCTAATACACTATCAATTTCATTATTTTGATAATCTTGATAATGAAAACATTTTGCATTAAAACTATCTGCATATATTTTTAAATCTCTTTCTACCATAGATTCAAACATAAACCCGAATGTTTCTAAATCATTTATTAATTTATCTTCAGTTAAATTTAATAAACAACACGGAATAGAAGGATCAGCAAAATGTCTTTTTTCGGCTTGTTTAACTCTTATACTTGAACGAATATTAGTAGCAAAAGGTTCATCATTATCTAATAAATATAATTTATTTAGTGCATTTAAATAACTTGCAACAGTATCAATATCTATATCTTCAGCATCTATTTCTTTTATATCATTTTTTAATGTAGAATTTGATACCGTAGTACTTTCATTACGAGCTAAAGATTTTAATAATAATCTAACTTTATGCTTATCTCTATTTATTCCATCTAATCTTTGCAAATCATCATCTATAAGAATATCAATATATTGTTTCGTGGATTCTTTTGCATCACTTGATGAAAACTCTATATTACCAGGAAAACCTCCTCTAATAATTAATGATGCAAGTTTTCTTATATCAACTTCTCCAGTAGATATAGCTATTTCTTTACCATCACAAATATCTTTTAATGAAATTTTTCCAGTAGAATCACCTGATTCATAAAGAGACATTGTCCTTAATTTAATTTTACCAAATCTACCAGCACCACTATGATTAATACCTTCTCTATTTGGAGTTGAGGATCCAGTTAATATATATTGACCTTTTAAACCTGTTTCATCAATATTATATCTTATTTCATCCCATAAGTTTGTAGCATTTTGCCATTCATCAATTAATTTAGGTTTTTCTCCTTCTAAAATTGTTTTAGGTGAAATTTTAGCAAGTTCTACAATATTAGAAGATTCTCCCGTTGTTACATAAAGTAAAGCTTCACTCTTTGCATGTTTTCTTCCAGCCCATGTTTTACCACAATACTTTGGTCCTTCAATAACAACTGCTCCAAATAATCGTAAATACTTTTCAATTTTCTCATCAGCAATTCTCGTTTTATAATTTGGTGTTTCCATATAAATCACTCTCTTTCATATAAATTATATTACATTCCGTGATATTTTGCAACTTCAACCCGTGATATTTTTAATTTTTAACCCGTGATTTTCAATAATTTTTATTTATATAATTTAAAAAATAATCTGTAGATGATTTAATGGCAATTCCTTCTTTTAACATGTCTTTCCACTCATCGATACTAACCCATTTTACATCTTGAACTTCTCCATCAACAAATTTTATATTGTTAGTATTAATATTTTCTTTCAATACCCAAACATCAACATAATCTTTTTCTCGTTTATATGATGCGATAAATTCTAAATGATCTATATTTACATCAATATTTAATTCTTCTTTAAGTTCTCTTATAACTGTAAGAATACTAGTTTCTCCACTAATACAAGCACCACCAGTATTAGTCCACATATTAGGAAACATTTTTCTATTACTACTACGTTGTTGAATTAAGATTTCATTTTTATCATTTATTATCCAAATGTGAATAGATAATCCATAAAATCCATCTGGTACTTTAGTTCTTTCACAAGTCTTTCCAACTAATTCTTTTCGATTATTTAATAAATCAACTAATTCCATAAAATTCCTTCCTTATTCCACAATATTATTTTCTATTAATTGTTTTAAATCATTATATATTTTATCAATTTTACTTTTTTCACCTTCAATAGCTACTACTTTCATTTTTGGTACTTCATATTCATCTATTTCAAACTTAACATTATCTTTAATAAAAACAATACGATTTCTAATTAATTCTTTCTTATTATTTAAATCTAATATATCAATAAGTGATTTTACAAATTCTTTATTTTCATTTGTAATAATTAAATCTTTTGTTTCTCTACTTACTGTTAAAACATCATCATTTAAATTATCATCTTTAAAATTTAATATTTCAATAATTTTATCATTATAAATATTTTTTGTAATTCTTGCCATAATTTTACCATTATTTTTATAAAGAGTTCTAATTTGTTTATAATCATCTATTTTTTTATAATTATTATTTAAACAATAATTAATAAATTCTTTTATTTCTTTTACTTTAAAACTATATTCATATTCTTTATCCATACTCTACTCCTTTCCTATTTGTTAATGCAATTATAACACAAAAAAAGAGTTTTTCAACTCTTTTATTTTGCACTACCTTTAGGTACTTGTTGTGTAATACAGTGAATATTACCTCCACCTAAAAGGATTTCTCTAGCATAAATTGGTTCAATTTTACGATCTGGATATAATTGTTGTAATAACTCTATAGCTTTTTGATCATTTGGATCATTAAATACTGGAACAGCAACAAATCCATTACCTGTATAATAGTTTACATAAGATGCAGCTAAACGATCTCCTTCTTGTCTTGGTAAAGTACCATCGATAGCATCTACACCTAAACTTTCAGCTTTAGTAATTAAAATTGGTTTTGGTGTATACATTTTATGTATTTCCAATTTTCTACCTTTAGCATCAGTTTCACTACTTAAGTAATCATAAGCAGCTTTACTAATTGCATATTGTGGATCATTTTCATCATCAGTCCAAGCAAGTACTACAACACCAGGACGAACAAAAGTACAAATATTATCAACGTGTCCATTTGTTTCATCATTATAGATTCCATTTGGTATCCATAATACTTTTTCACAATTTAAATATTCACACAATTTTTCAGCAATTTGTTCTTTAGTCATGTTACTATTACGACCAGCTGATAATAAACATTCTTCAGTTGTCATAACAGTTCCTTCACCATCAACATGAATTGAACCACCTTCTAAGATAAAATCATCTAAACGATATCTATCTACTTGTTCAAGTTCACTCATTTTTAAAGCAACCTTGTCATCTTGATCCCATGGGAAGTATAATCCATCAACTAATCCTCCCCATGCATTAAATGTCCAATCGATTGCGCGTTTATTACCTTTATCATCAACAACAAAAGTAGCTCCACAATCACGCATCCATGAGTCATCATTACTCATTTCAACAACTTTAACATAATCAGCTAACATATGACGAGCATTAGAATATTGAGCTTGTGAAACACACATTGTAATTGGTTCATATTTACCAATTGTATTTGCAACTTGTGTAAATACATGTTGAGCTGGTTTTCCCCCTAAACGCCAGTTATCTGGTCTTTCAGGCCATATCATATATGTTCCTGAATGTTCTTCGAACTCTCCAGGCATTCTAAATCCATCAGCCTTAGGAGTAGTATCTAATCTTTTCACTTTTACCCTTCTTTCTTTACTCTAAGTGCAATAATTTCTTGAATAATTAATGAAACTAGTACACCTACAATTAATGGCATATTGGCCATAATAGATTCCATTGTAAAATCAATAAATAGTGTAAATACAACACCACCAATTAATAAAACAAGTGGTAACCAAGTAATTAAATTAAGAACAAAATTATTACCTGGAACTTTATAAGCTCTTTCTGTTTTATCAATTTTACGTAATTTTAAGAATGCTGGGAATAATGGTATATAACTCATTAATAAAGTTACTAAACTGAAACTAAAGAATGTCCAGAATAAGTTAGATGCAGATTCACTAACTTCACCTAAAATAATTCCTAAAATTACAATTACCGTAGCAACAATACCATTAATGATTGATGCCATATATGGAACACCATCTTTATTTGATTTTGCAAAAATCTTTGGTAATCCACCATCTTCAGCAGAATATTTAGCAACACTGTTTACACCAAATGACCAAGAAACAATATTAGCAACCATTGTATAAATAAACATTAGTCCAACAGCTATTACAATCATACGAACAATATCAGCATTAACACCTAAATTTGTAAGTAAAATTGCGAATGAATCAGTAATTCCAGCTGCTTCTGCTTGTTCTGTTGTCATAGCAATATTAATACCAGTTGCTGGTAAAACATAGAATAATGCCATTAAAGCTCCACCAATAATTAAAGCTTTTGGGATATCTCTTTTAGGATTTTCCATATCATCTGTAAAAGTTGCAACAACTTCAAATCCTAAGAAATTAAATATAATTACTGAAATAAATGATAATCCAGCTAAATCTAGACTTGGAAGTAAATCAGTAACACTTGTAATTGGGTTTGCACTTTCACCAGTTTTTACATAAACGTAAATACCTAAAAGACCTAATGCAACCATAAATAATATTTTAAAGAATGTACCTAAATTTACAATCCACTTACTTTCACCAATACGTTGTGTTCCAAGTATTGAAACTAACCATGTATAACCTAGTTGTAAAATAAGTAACCACATAAGTGATAATTCAATATCAAATATACCAGCTACTACATCTGTAACAGCTACTGCTAATGAAGCAATCCAAAGTGGGAAATTAATCCAATAATTCCATGCAACACGAGCAGCCCATTTGTTACCAAATGCTTTTTTTACCCAGTCATACATTCCCCCTTCACTATCAAAAGTACTACCTAATTCAGCTGTAATTAATCCATATGGTAGACAGAATCCTAAAATTAAGAAAATCCACCAAAAATATTGTGAGTTACCAATTGCTGCAGTAGGTGCTACACTTTCGGCAACTAGTGTAATACAAACTGTAGCAAGTATGGCGTCAACTAATTTAAATTTTTTCTTTTTTTCCATATATAAACACCTACTTTACTTTATTCTCCTAAATTTCTTTTACAAATTTCAATTGTTTCATCACGTTTACCTAAGAAATAAACTAATAATGCACGAATTGAAGTTAATCTGTTTTCTGCTTCATCAAAAGCAATTGAACGATCTGAATCCATTACTTCATCAGTAACTTCTTCTCCACGTGTTGCTGGTAAACAGTGCATAAATTTAGCATTTGCTCCAGCTTTATTCATCATATCCATATCAACTTGATATTTTGGATAGAAAATAGCTTTTCTTTCTTCTTCTGG
>CALVVE010000058.1 GCA_944363775.1 uncultured Bacilli bacterium
CCAAATGATGTAGATTCAGGAAGATTTTTACTTTCAATGAATGATGGTAATTATGTATATTTATCTATTAATAAATTTACTGATATAAATAATTATATTGCTATTATGCGTAAATTTGAAAATAAAAAAGGAATACTATATTTAGATTCAGGAGAATATTTTAAAGTAATGGAAGGTAACTAATTTTGGTATATTTTAGTAATTTTTAGAAAGATACAAAAAAATTGTATCTTTTTGTCATTTTTTCTTTTACTTTTATAGAAATTTATAGTATAATTAGATAGTAGATTGTAGGTGACGGCATGAAAAATATTTATACTAGTATTGATATTGGTTCTGACACTATTAAGGTTGTTACATGTGAACTATATCATAATAAGTTGAATTTACTTGCCGCTTCATCTGTTAAATCAAAGGGAATTAAAAAGGGTTTAATAATTGATGCCGAGTTAGCTAGTGAAGTAATAAGAAAAGCTTTAGATGAAATTGAAGCAATGCTTGGAATTACAATAAATAAAGTTGTTGTTTCGGTACCAAGCTATTTTGCTAACTACTCTAAAGTAAGTGCAAGTATTTCACTTCCACCAACTGATGAAGAATATGTAATTAGTGGTGATGAAGTAACTGAAGTTTTACAAAAGGCAGTTTTAGCTAATTTAAAGAAGAATCAAGAATTAGTTACGGTTATGCCACTTGATTTTAGTGTAGATGGTAGAAAAGTAAAAGATCCTAAAAGATTACGTGGAAAAATTTTAGAAACACGGGGAATTATGATTACTACACCATCTAAAAATATTTATTCAGTTGTTGGTTTACTAGAAAACATGGGTATTGAAGTTGTTGATATTTCAACAAATAGTATTGGTGACATTTATACATTTAAAAATAAACATATTGATGAGACTAATGGGGCAATTGTTAATATTGGAGCTGAAACAACTACTGTATCAATTTATAAACGTGGTATTTTAGTTGCAAGTAATATTTTACAAATAGGTGGTAAAAATATTGATAATGATATTGCTTATATGTATAAATTAAGTATGTCACAAGCCGAAAAAGTAAAAACAGATTTTGCTTTGGCTCATAAAGCTCATGCAAATTCAGGAGAATTAATGGAAGTTGAAACTGAGTATCATGATTTAATTAAAATAAATCAATACGAAGTTTCAGAAATTGTTATGTCAAGACTTGAAGAAATCTTGACATTAGCTAAAAAAGAGATTAATATATTAAATAGTCAATCAGTTGATTATGTGATTATTACGGGGGGTACAACTAATATCTTACATTTCCGTTATATCGTCGATGAAATTTTTCACGGCAAAGCTACTATTGGAAATATTAAGTTGGTAGGAATTCGTAATAATAAATATTCATCAGCTGTCGGTAACATTGTATATTTTATTGGAAAACTAAAATTAAAAGATAAAAATTATTCAATGGTAAGTAATCGTGATGCAGCTGATTTAGCATCTGGGAAGAAAAGTAGTATTAATATTTCAAATGATACGATGCTAGGTAAAATATTTGGATATTTTTTCAGTGAATAATAGGAGGATATAACTTTATGTATGGATTAGAAATGGATCAAATTGCAAAAATAAAAGTAATAGGTGTTGGTGGCGGTGGTAATAACGCTGTAAATAGAATGATAGAATCAGGAGTGAAGGGTGTTGACTTTATTGTAGCTAACACTGATTTACAAGTTTTAAATACTTCAAAGGCTGAGATTAAAATACAAATTGGTAAAGAACTTACTGGTGGTCGTGGTGCTGGATCTAAACCACTTATTGGTAAAGAAGCAGCTGAAGAATCTCGTGATGAAATTAAGAAATCTTTAGAAGGTGCCGATATGGTATTTGTTACTTGTGGAATGGGTGGAGGAACAGGTACTGGTGCTGCTCCAGTTGTTGCTGGTATTGCTCAAGAACTAGGGGCTCTTACAGTTGGTATTGTTACTAAACCATTCTCATTTGAAGGTAAAAAAAGAATGGATCAAGCTATGGCTGGACTTGAAGAATTAAAGAAAAATGTTGATACTTTAATTGTTATTCCAAATGATCGTTTACGTGAAATCATTGATAAGTCTACACCATTATTAGATTCATTTAAAGAAGTTGATAATGTTTTACGTCGTGGTGTTCAATCTATTTCTGATTTAATTGCAGTAGCTGGATTAATTAACCTAGATTTTGCTGATGTTAAAGCAGTAATGGAAAAACGTGGTAATGCGTTAATTGGTATTGGTATGGGAACTGGTGATAATCGTGCTGCTGAAGCAGCTGAAGCTGCAGTATCAAGTCCACTTCTTGAAACAAGTATTAGTGGGGCAACTGATGCCATCATCAATGTTACTGGTGGTTCTAATTTAACTTTATTTGAAGTTGAAGAAGCTGCTGAAGTAATTAGAGCTAGTGCTAATACTGATATTAATACTATTTTTGGGGCAGTTATTAATGAAAATTTAAATGATGAAATCATTGTTACTGTTATTGCAACAGGTTTTGAAGATGAAACTGAACCTATTTATCATTCTTATTCAAATTCACAAGATACTGCAAAAAATGATTCTCAAGATGGTGGTTCAAATAAAGAATTAGATATTCCATCATTCTTACGTAAAAGAGGATTTTAAGAATAAAGATAAAAATTAAATAGGCTTAAGGCCTATTTTTGTTTAGGAGATGAATTTATGAAAGTTGCTATTATTTATGAAAGTATAACAGGAAATACTAAATTACTTGCTGATACTATTGAAAAAAGATTTACAAAAGATGAAATTGTATATTGTGGAGATGCTAGAAAATTTGATTTTAATATAGATGCTGATTTATATTTTATTGGGTCTTGGACTAATCGTGGTGATATGACATTAAATGTTAAAAATGTATTACGTAGAATTACTAATAAAAATATTGCTTTATTTGGTACTTGTGGGTATGGCGGAAGTATTGATTATTTTAAAACTTTAGAAAGTCGTTTTAAAAGTAGTATGGATGAAACTAATAAATATTTAGGTTGTTTTATATGTCAAGGAAAAATGCCACTAAGTGTTAAGAATAGATATATAGATATGATTAAAGATAATCCATTAGATAAAAACTTAGAAGTTAGTTTAAAGAATTATGAAGAAGCAGTTATTCATCCAGATATGAATGATTTAGAAAATTTAAAAAAATTTGTTAGTGATGTAAAAAATAATATTTGATTAATATTATTTTTTATGTTATTATTTTTAGGTAGAAAGCAGTGATTTTATGTTAAAACCAAGTTTAAAAGATGCAAGAGTTCGTACTAGAAAAGAAGTATTAGTTAAAACCAATGATTATATAATAGATAATAATTTAAAAGAGTTAGGTAAAAATAAAACTTATTATGTAAAAACATATGGTTGTCAAATGAATGAACATGATAGTGAAAATATTAAAGCTATTTTAGAAGATATGGGATTTACTGAAAGTATTAATATGGAAAATGCAGATGTTATTTTACTTAATACTTGTGCTATAAGAGAGAATGCTCATAATAAGGTATTTGGTATGGTTGGACGTGTTAAAACGTTAAAAGAGACAGTTAATCCTAATATTATCTTAGGTATTTGTGGTTGTATGGCTCAAGAAGAAGTAGTTGTTGATGAAATATTAAATAAATATCGTCATGTTGATTTAGTATTTGGTACTCATAATATTCATAGATTACCTAAACTTTTAAGTGAAATAATAAATAAACATAATAAACAAATCGAAGTTTATAGTATTGAAGGGGATGTTATTGAAAATATTCCAGTTAAAAGAGATAGTAAATATAAAGCTTGGGTTAATATTATGTTTGGTTGTGATAAGTTTTGTACATATTGTATAGTTCCTTATACTAGAGGGAAACAACGTAGTCGCATGCCTGAATTTATAATTAATGAAGTAAAAGATTTAGTACGTGATGGTTATAAAGAAGTTACACTTTTAGGACAAAATGTAAATGCTTATGGAAAAGATTTAAATATTAATTATAATATGGAAAATTTACTTGAAGATGTTGCTAAAACAGGAATTGAACGAGTAAGATTTGTAACTAGTCATCCATGGGATTTTACTGATACTATGATTGAAGTAATTGCTAAATATCCTAATATTATGCCATATATTCATTTACCACTTCAAAGTGGAAGTAGTAAAATATTAAAATTAATGGGACGTCGTTATACTAAAGAAGAATATTTAACTTTATTTAATAAATTAAAGAAAGCTTTACCATATTCTTCTATTACAACTGATATTATTGTAGGATTCCCTGGTGAAACAGAAGAAGATTTTAATGAAACTTTAGAAGTAGTTAACGAATGTAAATTTGATTCAGCATTTACATTCATATTCTCACCACGTGTTGGGACTCCGGCAAGTCGCATGCAAGATGATGTTTCTCTTGAAGAAAAAAATGAACGTTTACAACGTCTTAATAAGTTAGTAAATAAATATTCTAAAGAAGCTAATGATCGTTATTTAGGGAAAGTTGTTAAAGTATTAATTGAAGGTGTTAGTGAAAAAGATGATAATCACTTAATGGGATATACTGATACAATGAAATTAGTTAACGTAAAAGCGCCAATTGAATATATTGGAAAAATAATTGATGTTAAAATTACGGATGTAAAAACATGGAGTATGGATGGTGAATTAAATGAATAAACATGGTAAAGTTGTACTAACTTATGGTACTTATGATTTGATCCATATTGGTCATATTAAACTTTTAAAAAGAGCAAAAGAATTAGGAGATTATTTAATTGTGGCTGTTTCAACAGATGAATTCAATGCTATTAAGGGAAAACAATCATATATTTCTTATGAAGATCGTAAATATATTTTAGAATCAATTAAATATGTTGATTTAGTAATACCTGAAAATTGCTGGGAACAAAAAATTGAAGATGTTTTAAAATATAATGTTGATGTAGTTGTTATGGGTAGTGATTGGGAAAATAATCCTAATTTTGAAGCCTTACGAGAATATTGTGATGTTACTTATTTATCAAGAACTGAAGGAATATCAACTACAAAAATTAAAACTGATTTAGGTGCAAAGAAACTAATTAAAAAATAATTAGTTTTTTTGTACATTTTTGTGTATTTATGCATACATTAAAGTGAGGGGTGAAATATATGGCCATATATAAAGAAATTGTTACTAAAGCTGTTGTTGGAAAAGGGAAAAAATATTTTAAAAATAATTATTCTATTGATGTAGAAAATAAACCTTCAACAGTACTTGGGTGCTGGATTATCAATCATAAATTTCAAGGATTTAAGAATGGGGAAAAGATTGGTGTAAACGGATCTTTTGATGTTAATATTTGGTATTCTTATGATTCTGATAGTAAAACAACAGTTGTTAGTAAGACAATTAATTATAGTGAATTATTTAATGTAAAAATTAAAGATGATACTGATTTAAATGGTGATACTGATATTATTGTAAGATCTTTAAATCAACCTAATTGTACTAAAGTAAACATTGACAATGATGGAGTAATAACATTTGATGTTGAGAAAGAATTAGGAGTTGAAATAGTTGGTGAAACAAAAGTAAAAATTTCTGTAGAAGAAGATGAAGAACCTTGGGATGAAGTAGAAGATGAAGTTACTGAAGAAGATTTAAAAGATATTGATAATACTGTAAAAGAAGATTATATTTAATAAAAAACTTGAAAAAATGTTTAAAATTTATTATAATGAACTTAGAGAAAGCACAAAAAAGAAGGACTATTCAAAGTGCCTTCTCCTGAAAACACTTTGAGCCTAAGTGTTTTTCTTTATGTCTTTAATTAATCTTTTTGGATTAATAAGATGGTGTAGAATAGTAGAACAAGGATAATAATAATCTCGTTCATTCCAAGAATCCTTTCTATAAAAAGTCTTCATAATTACACCTCCAATCTATATTGGAGAAAACACTTTACCTAAGTCCTTCATTAATTATATACTACAAAAGTTTTAAAAATCCTTTTTTTATTTGATAAAAACAATAAAAAAGGTTTGTCAACTAAAAAAGGTTGACAGGTGGGTTAATTTATGATAGAATTGATAAAGAAAAAAGGAGGAATAATCATGGCAGTTAAATTAAGACTTAAAAGAATGGGAGCTA